>WTIV01000233.1 GCA_011525095.1 Methanobacteriota archaeon | reverse complement strand
GTATCTTGGAACTCTACCTGTAGTCCTGTACCGGACGGAGTTGTTGCGTTCCAGTATGCCGTGATTGCTACAGGGGCCGTACCAGAGTAGTAATTTGACCTGAGTTGAATGTATCCACTGGTTTGGTAACTCGTGAAATATGTCAAAGCAACGAAGTCGAGCACAGGAGTTTCAGTAGATGTTCCGTTGAGATAAGCCTTCCAAACTATGCTAGAACCTGGAGTTGAGAATATCAATTTCTGATTGAATATTCCGCTCTTCCAAGTAGTTCCGCCATCATTCGAAACTTCGAGTTCGATGCTGGTATTCGACGGCACGTAGCCAACTAATGCAGAGACGGTGATTTCTGTAACAGTCTTCGAAAGCGATTTTGTAGCGCTTGTCACAACAGAAGAGGTAGAAGTTGGGGTTCTGTGGTCGTAGACCGCTCCAGTTCCTTTTCTCTGAATCTTGTTGGTCTTTCCAGAGCAGTATGATGAATAGTGACACTGATATCCAAATGTGTTGTCTCCTAATTGGTCCATTCCATAGTGCCCACCACCATCGATTAGGACCTTGCCATTTCTCTCAACGAAAATGCCGTCCATAGTGAAATGGTTGTGATATCCGTATTCCCTGTAGTATTCGTTGGTGATGATCTTAGGCAAGTCAACGATCAATCCGCTTGATTGCGTACTTGAGGTGCCGAGTTGTTCACGTGATCCAAGTAACCAACTACCATTCACACTAGAAGGATTACTTGGGTTGATTTCGTACAAGTAACGGTTGTAATTTGGACCACTAGGATCGTACATAAGCAAGAACATGCGTCCAGAATCCTCGTCAATATCAACACCCATTGGGTAATAGTTTCCAGAATAAGAGTAAGTACCAAGGCAAGTCCAAGCTCCAGAGGTTTGGGAAATCGACCACTTGACTAGAATTCTGTAACTGTACGATACAGTCCAAACGTTTCCATTGCCATCACTATCTGCATCATAAGTCGTGTAAAGTGGATTACTGTATGAAGGACAGGTTCCTACTGAAGCTGTTCCAATGTATGCCCCAGTTGTTGCATTGTATCTTTTCATTACTGGCGTTGTGTAGATAGAAGAGCTAGTAGAGGTAGCGGATACATACTCATCGCCATTAGCAATAACGAATCCACGATAGCTCGAGGTTGAGGTTGACAAAGAGATTGAAGATTGAGACTTTGTGGTTCCAATGAAGCCCTGGTCACCATTCGCTGCGAAGCCACCTGTGTTGTTTACTGTGCCACCCGTCGATGTTCCGGATGTTGAACTATCTAATCCATTAACATCTTCTGTTGGATTTCCAACCAATTTCACTTGGTCGTTACCAACCTCAAGATTTTGTCTGTTGCCGTATGCAAAACCAGGGGGAGTACCGCTCCAAGAACCTGTTCCTGCTCCCCCGAAGTCAGAATTTGTTGTCATGTTACCCCAAGCTGTTGAGGATGGCTCACCCGCAATATCGAATGTTGCAGAGGATACTTCCGCACCGTAAGGGAATGTCAAGTTTCCAGCAAAACCATCTCCAGTGCCAGTGAATGTATGCGTGTATGACGTTGAGCCATCAGAGAATTGGGTCTCAGTGACGTCCGCAGAGGCAAACGGGGACATCAGTGATACAAGGAATATAAGAGTTAGAAATAGTGATTTTTTCATCTGAGAACCGCCTCTTTGCCGTGTGGGCCTTCGGCCCACGGGGGTTCATCCCATTTGAACAATGCTCAATACAGTCACTTTTTCTGAATACCAAAAATCGAATAATAAGACAGTCTTAGGATTGAACGGCGAGAGACATGGGTTGGTGGGATGATCAATATGGAAATCAACTAAGAATTTCAGGAACTGGTACATTTGCTTCTGCCCTGTTGACAACTCTTTCAGCGGCTCAGTTGATGTTCCTTCAAGACAATGCAGATTTCTCAGATTACACTGGAATTGCGATTGTGCTGATTGTTGTCGGTGGAATTGGCCTCGCGGTGTCTGCGCCTGCGTTCCTAAACCTCAGTGCAAGAGCAAATACCCTAGATATGATAATGACAAAAACATCGATGTCTGAACTTCGTAAACTCAAACCGGATGGCGACGAAGCCGCTCGAATCTTAGGCGGTGGACACCTAGAAGCATGGAATGCATTCCTTCAAGAGAAGGGATTGAAGAAGCGCTGATTACTGGGTTATTCCGATGAGCGACCACGATCCCACCAGAACGCTCCTTCGCGAGTTGGTTTTGGCTGCTGGTATGATTTCGCTGCTTGTTCTCGCGATGTGGGCTCACACAGGCTCAATGCCGCCGCTAGTTGTCGTTGAGTCTAATTCAATGCAACACGATGCAGGAGGCGAAGTTGGAACTATCGATGCGGGAGACTTGGTATTGGTCCATTCCCCTAATGATAACCGAATAATCAGTTTCGCTGAAGCAACTGACAAAGATTCACCTTACTATGGCTACGAGTCACTTGGAATGGAAGGTGACGTGATAATTTACGAGAGAAATGGAGAAAGTGAAAGCACTCCAATCATTCACAGAGCTCTTTTCGAGATAGAAATCGGTGCAAGTACAGCGCCGAATTCGGAAAACAAGTGTGATGCTGGTGTGTTATGGGATGGCTTGTGCATCATCTCTTGGACAGTGCCCGGAACAGACCAAATTCAAGTAGAAAAAATCAATCTAATTTTCGATGGGGAGCAAGTCGGAAAGTACTCCTGTGGCGGGGCAGCCGCACAGCATGGCTCTGTATGGTATAGCGTTGAAAACTACACCCCAATGAATCCCGGATACATCACATTGGGTGATAACAACGACTGCAATGATGACCAAGCGGTGTTCGAATTCGCTCAAGGCCTCAATTCAATTCACAGTGGGATGATTCGGCCTGTGCAAGAAGACTGGGTAATCGGAATATCAGGTGCGGAGATTCCTTGGTTGGGTACGGTCAAATTGATGGTAAGTGGGGGAGATTCTCCAGGTGTAAGTCAAGTCCCAGGTGCATCATTTGTTTACTTAATCGTGTTCGTGATCGTAGTGCTGCTCCTGCCAGTAATCATTGACCCAACAATAAATAGTATTTTGCGAAGATCACCTGAAGCAATCGAGGCAGAAAGAGAGGCCGTTTTCGCAAAGATTTACTCTTCTGAAGAAGAATGACTCAATTGTGTTCCTGCGAGTTTGTAATCCGCACTGTCTAGTCTGAACTCGACATACCGAACCTCATCTGCTACTTCATTAAGGTTAGCTTGATTTAGCATTCTTTCAATTCTATCTCTGCTTCTCATCAGCGTTGAAATTCTCTGAGACCTCGTCTTGGGAATTCCCGATTCACCACGAATTTCGGTTAACCAACCTTCAAGGAGACTTGATGCCCAATCAGGAGAACGGATTAATTCTGGAGCGAGCAATATTTCCTTTGTACGATGCTTGAATCTAACGAACCCATCCGGCATTCTTCTGGTTTGAATTGAGTTTGGCTGCCATTGTCCCTCCCGGATGATGAGTGAGTCTTCTTCAACAATTTCACCCTCATCATTAGATAGACTCAGTATTGCAACCTTGTCAGAAAGTCGGACGAAAATTTGGACAAAATCATCTTCCTGCGCCCATACAGAGGTCTCATTTGGCTTTTCGCCAAATGCCTCGGAAATGAATGAATTCACCTCATGACCAACTGCGTCCATGAAGCGCCTAGGGGCATGTTGTTGAAGAACTAAGCGACATCGGGTTGAAGTGTAATCAGTGTTTCGCAGGGCCATGGCAAGCGGTTTTCTTTCCATCCAAATCGGGTGGACGGAGGTTTTCCTGGCTGTTTTGCTGTGGTATATGCTGCTTAGGCACTGGGAAAATTCAGGTAAACTAGACCAGTGGAACGCATCTCGCATTTTCTTTGGAATGGTCTTGATGGTAAGAACAGGAAAAGGCAAAGACACTCTCGAAAAGGTATCGAAGCCACGGAAATTTTGGAGAGCTTATGGTGAATTGTCGCTATGGGTCTGCTGGGGTGCAATGTTCTTCGTAGCAGCTGGAATAATTCTCGCAATAGTCTCTGCCGTAATCTACGGAAATCAGGCTGAAGCAAGGCCCGTATCGGAGCTAGTGGCAATCCCAGGATTGAGCCCAATTATCCCACTCGGGTGGGGAGTTATCGCATTCGTTGTTTGTTTAGTAATCCATGAGTTTGGC
>WTIV01000196.1 GCA_011525095.1 Methanobacteriota archaeon | reverse complement strand
ATTGAGAGGCTACCAGATGCTGGTCGCTTCATGTACAGAGTGGACGTTACTATGGATGAACCAATCAAATCGACCATCTTATGTGGGCCGTGTGGACACTTGGAAATTGTGGATGGGCCAAGGCCGAATGAATACACTTGCGTTTCTTGTGGTAGAGTCTTATGGGTAGATGAAGAGGAGTGATTTCAATCACAATCCTCATGATTAGAATTTGGTTGGGATAAATTATGCCAGCAAAGAGGTTGGACGGGAAATCTTGTGCTGCAGACCTTGAAGAGAGGTTGAAAGTGCGCATTTCTAAGTGTGAATCACAGCCTCATTTGGCAGTCGTTATTGTCGGAGATGACCCTGCATCTCATGTTTACGTGAAGAATAAGATTCTCTCTTGTGAGAGATTAGGAATCAAATCAACCCATATCGAATTGTCAGCAGAAACAACACAGGAAGAGGTCGCTGAAACGATAGTTTCACTGAATAATGACCCAACGCTTCACGGAATACTAATCCAATCTCCATTACCATCTCATATGGATGAAGAATCCCTAACAGATTTGATTGACCCCAGAAAAGATGTTGATGGCTTCCATCCAACCAACCTAGGAAGGATTGTACAAGGAAGACTAGATGGGATGATCCCTTGTACTCCTGCTGGAGTTATGGAAATGCTGAGATGGGCAGATGTTGAGATGGCTGGCAAAAAGGCTGTAGTAATTGGGCGCTCTTTCAATGTAGGAATGCCTCAAGCACTTCTTCTTGCGGCTAGAGGTGCTGATTCTACAGTGACAATTGTTCATTCAAAAACGGTTGATGCAAAAGCAGAATGTTTGGGTGCAGATATCGTAATTGCAGCGGTTGGTAGGCCAGAAATGGTGAAGCAGGATTGGATAAAACCAGGTGCGGTTGTAATCGACGTAGGCATCAATCGCGTAGATGATGACACACGGGAAAGAGGATGGCGTCTAGCAGGTGATGTGCATCCAGATGTCGAGCAAGTTGCTTCGCTCTTGTCACCAGTACCCGGAGGTGTTGGCCCAATGACTGTTGCAATGCTAATGGCGAATACCGTAACAGCCGCGGAAGCCCAACATTCTTGAGTTACGCATACTACAACGGTTCATGGACCCGAGGCACCCGAACATCGCCTTCGCAGCGAACACGGGTGCATTAATCGCATTCATTTCTCTACTATTCTCTGCCTTCCTACCGATAGGAACACCACGAGGGTGGGCACTTGCTGAAACGATTTTAGCAATCCTGGTCCCAATTTTTGTTGCCGTTTCATGGTGGGCTAAATTAGAACACGACACGCCAGTTGTGCATGAGCATGGAACTTCTACTGCGCAATATGAAGCGATGGAAGACCTTCCAACAATGGTTAGTTCGATGAACTCAGGAGGAAGTGTGAATTCGAACACGGCCGCAGTAATTGAGTCAATCGTTGGCACAAAAACTTCCCAAGATGCATCGGTTGTAAGCGGTGCCATAGGCACACTCTCAAGCGGGGAAATTGGCCAATCTTCTGCACAAGCGGCATCAGAAAATACAGTTCAACACGCAATAGTGAACACAGAGAATTTTGATTCAAGAGGTTTTCAGACATCTGGTACAGCAAATGTTCCTCTTCCTAAAATGGATTTAGTTGAAGAGCCGACATTGCCTATGATGCTTGACCTCCCTGAAATGCCAGATTTAGATAATTTACTTCAAGATGAGAAAGAAGAGACGCCTGCACTTGATTTGCCGGAACTTCCAGATTTTTGAGGTGATAAAATGTGGACTGAGATGGTTGATTTACACTGTCATTCTAGGCACAGTGATGGAGTTCACACGCCTACTGAGATGGCAAAGCGAGCCTATGATTCGGGCGTTAGGGTGTGGTCATTAACCGACCATGATACAAACACAGGATGGGCTGAAGCTCAATCTGCTTGTGAGAATCTAGGGATGAGATTCATTCCAGGTGTTGAGATAACTTGTGAGGTTGAAATTACAAGCGACAAGGAGAACCCCTCTTCCTGGCATTTGTTAGCATATTTTCCTGATGGTGCATCGGATGAATTTAGCGAATGGTTAGTTGGGCTCAAAGAAGCAAGGTTACCCAGGATGAAGCTTATGCTGGAAGCGATGAAAGAACTAGGTCACGACATTCCTATTGAAGATGTTGAAAAATTTGCTGACGGTGCACTTGGTAGGCCTCATTTAGCGAGAGCAATGATAGAGCATGGAATCGTTGAAACTGTCTCACAGGCTTTCGATGAGTACATTGGAAATGGTGCACCAGCGTTTAGAGAAAGACCTCTTCCTACAATTTCAGAGGCTGTTCAAATGGTACACCAGTCGGGAGGAATCACTTCTCTTGCTCACCCACTATACTATGGAATAAGCAATGATATTTTGGTTCCAAGGCTACTGAAATTAGGTGTGGACTGTATCGAAGCCATCCATAATTCACATTCTGATTCTTACAGATATGAGTTGATGCAACAGGGAATGCCAATCTCGGTTGGTGGCGATTCACACGGAACGGAAAACCGACCAAGCCCCGGGAAAATCTGTGCTCCGATTAAGCACCTACACCCTTGTTTTCGCCCCTGATTTTGTCCCATAATAATGCTGCTTCGAATAGCAGTATAATTGGCAAGGAAACTAGGAATAACGAAAGTGGATCCGGTGGAGAGAAAGCTGCTCCCAATACGAATGTGATGAACCATATGTGTCTGCGATAAGCAACTAAGGTGGGTCTGTCAACAGCACCGGATTGAAGAGAGAGCAGGGTTACAAGTGGGGCCTGAAATCCAATTACACAAGCAAGACATAGACTTACTATGAATCCAACGAAGGATGATAGCCTCCATTCTGTTGAAAGTCCAGCCGCCTGTGCATCACTAGCCAGGTATTCGAGGAGCATAGGCGTCAATAGATTCCAAGAATATGCAATTCCAATGCCGCCTAGCACGATCGCTACAATAACTGAAATTACAACAGAAAGGGCAGGTCTCGGGCTCTTTTTTGCAAGTCCGCTTTTCCACGCTCCATCAATTATCAATGCCAAAACGGCTAGGCCTGCACCCAACCACGCACCAATTCTAACTTGTAACATAATGAATTCAACAGGAGTTAGGACAATTATGTTAACGTCATCTGGAAGTAATCCTATCTCAAGAAGCCAATCCACAACTCTGTGGGCGATTGGAATACCAATTGCAATTCCAAAAATGAATAATGTTACAATCAGTTTCATCCTACTTCTGATGTGCTCAGAAATTTGTTTGAAGAGGTCCCTGATTTCGGGATTGATGCTGAAATCGTCATCCATTCACTCTTCCTCCCACAGGTGGGATGGAGTAGAGTCGATTAGGGAGCGTCCTGCTTGTTTAAGCCTTACAAGACGATGCACAACGAACCCTGTCATCCACATGGATGGCAGAGATAATGCAACTGCCTTCCACATCTCATCTTTGCCATAGTCGTTGAGGATTCTTACTTCTATTACATCATCCAAATCTTCAGCATCATTGTGCAAAATCATCAGATGCCACTTCTTCGGGTCATCAGTCGTAATTTCCATTGTTTCTCCGGGTTTGATACTATATGTGGTGTAGTTATCTGATATTTTTGACCAATCAATTACGCCTTGGTCCATCGCATAGACCGACTCTTCAACCCATAAAATTGTGAATTGAAGGTTTAGAGATTCGTCCATGTTTGTGATTCTTGATGTGATTTCATCACCATAAGATAGTGACTGGAGAATCTCGTAAGATGTGTCTCCTCCTCCTAAGCGCATTGAAACTCTGTCATCGACGTTGCTCTCTTGGTATGAGACAGCAGACAGAACGAGGAATAGAATTACTAGAGTCGCAGCTCCTTCCAAGAATGTATGCCGCATAACTTTCTTTTTGTTAACGCCTTCAAACATTTTACCATGGTCATTTCTCATTCTAGGTTGAAGGTGATGAATGAATAAAGCCCCAAGTCCCCCCACAATCATTCCAAGAGGTATGTCAACCAGCCAATGAATTCCTAGGTACGCAATTGTGAATACGAAAAGAATAGTATTGACGACAATGAATAGGTGATATGGCCAATGAGTCCACTCTCTCATCTTGATGCCCTTTTCTTTACAATGGAGCCAATTGAGTAGGATAATTCCGAATGGAATCGCTACGTGTAGTGATGGAACTGCATTGTCTAGCGGGTCATGAGTTGCGTAAAA
>WTIV01000259.1 GCA_011525095.1 Methanobacteriota archaeon | reverse complement strand
ACCAAATCTCCAACCAACTTTGCTGCTCTTAGTGCTTGAGCTAACTCTGAACCGCCGATTGTCACTCCACACGGTAGTTCCAGAGAAGGTACGTTAGGAGGATTTAGGGTTGAGTTGTCAAGAGGCCTCAGGTTCAGGTCAATTCTTCCAATGTGGATTGTTGCCTGACCCGATTCGTCGTTGTATGCTAACTCGACCATGTCACCTGCTCCTGCTACAGACAGGAACTGGGTCATCTTTCTCATTTCTAGACCAAGTTTTGTTTCATCGACTTCCCAGGTTTCGAAGGCTGCACTATCCACGTCCATCTTAATCATGGCAACGTGTGAAGGGTCTACAACCCTTACAGATAGTCCATCTTCTCCAAAGTCAAGTCTTGCCTCCTCAACTACGACACCAAGTGTTTCTACAATAGTTCGCATGAGTTCTTGTCGGGCTGTGACGTTCAACATGAGAGCACCCCTATGGCTCATTTGCGAATTGGGAGGCTTATGAACCTTCTAATCAGAAATAGGAAAAAACGCGCGAGTAAGGAGTGTATTTCCCCATCGAATATCGATGACAAGGTTTCATGAAGGTGTGTAAATTGGGGGTTTTATGGCAGATGTGAAACCACTGCTCAAGGAAGACGGTACCCCCTACAAGGTAGCCGTGCTGATTCCTACAATCAACAATGCTGATGAATTGGACATTGTATTAGGAAGACTTAGCAAACAAACCTATCCTGATTTCGAGATTGTTATTTCTGACTCCAAATCTAAAGACCATACAAAGCAGGTCTGTGAAAAGTATGGGGCTACCTGGATTGATGACCCGTCCCGCAATCGCGCAAATGCGTGCAACTTTGCCCTAGAACAGATGGACCACGACCTTGTTTTATTCACCGATGATGACACTATTCCACCGCTTGATTGGGTCGAGAAACTTGTTCGCTGGTTCGAAGACCCAGAGGTCGGAGCAGTCGGTGGACCTAACTTCGCACCCGATGAAGACCCGTTTGGAGCAAAGTGTGCGGATGTTGCTTTCTGTACTAAATTCATGACTGCTGGAACACGATATGGTGCGCAGCCAAAAGGAAAATTGGTTCCAATCACCCACAATCCAGGAGTAAATTGCGCTCACAGAATGGCTAACCTAAGAGAAGTTGGATTCTTCGAGGATGGTTGCATCGGAGCAGAAGATGTAGTTCTAGATGCAAAGATTCAGCGTGCTGGACACAAGTTATTTATCGACCCAGAGAACGTTATGCCTCACCGCAGACGCAGGCCATTCAAGCCTTACATGAAGCAGATGCGAAACTATGGCTACACTCGAATGGTTGCAAACAAGCGCTGGCCTGAAATCGCAGAATGGTCACACACTGCAATCGGATTCTTCCCATGGATCGTAGTTGCAGCAGCGATTAGCGTAATTTTTGGAGCAGCAACTGGTGGAGCAGCAGCAGATACATGGTTCACCCTATCGGGAGATTGGGGCATCTCCAGAATCGCGTTCCACATTCCTGCTGGCTTGGGTGCACTATACATTGGCATCTGCTGGCTAGGTGCTGCGATTGGAACAAGTCCACATCGAAGCATTGGGACTGTATTCCTAGCACCTCTATTCGTGTTCCTTGCACACTGGGCATACGGTGCAGGAGTCAACAAAGCATGGAAGGAAATCCGCAAGACCGGCGGAAGTGCTGGAGTCGGTGAACAAATCGACGATAGAATACGAACTGCTTGACTAGGTTTATCCGGACCCCGATTCAGGGAGGCTCATGGGGCAAAGATTCAGAGATAGAATCGATGCTCCTGATGATACAAACGATGCTAGAGAAATCTGGATGTTAATCAGAAGTTGGTTGACCATTTTCCGTGTATTGCTGGTCATTGCAATAATCATCGTCGCTGAAATCTTTGAGGAGGTTACACTCCTCAACTTCTCCCTATCTGTATGGGCAATAGTAGTCGGCTTCCCACTATTCCTTCTCATCTCTATGATTATCATCCAAGGCGACAAGCGATTCGCTCCTGACTTGGAGGAGAAGCGACGTATCCGAATGAAGGATAGCTGATCAGCGCTGACCTGTCTGGATCTGCCACTGACTTGCATAGACACCATTGTTCTCGATTAACTCCTCGTGAGTTCCTCTCTCAACAATCGCACCATCTACCATCGAAATGATCTCTTCTGCACTGCGAATTGTGGAGAGTCTGTGCGCTACAGCGATTGTTGTTCTGCTGCCGCCGCTTGCGATTAGATTCTCTTGGATTCGCTTCTCCGTTTCAGCATCCAATGCGCTTGATGCTTCATCGAGAACGAGTAGACTAGGATTCTTCAATAGTGCACGAGCTAGTGAAACTCTTGCTCTTTGTCCACCGGACAACTTTGTTCCTCTATCTCCAACCATTGTCTCTAGACCGTCTTCGAAGTCGTTAACGAAGTCCGCTGCACCAGCCAATTCTAGTGCTCGCATTATCTCTTCATCATCCGATTCTCTGTTGTAGGCAACGTTCTGCTTGAGTGTACCGAAGAATAGGAATGGCTCTTGACTTACGAATCCCATTCCAGCACGGACAGAATCCAAGGTCAAGTCTTGTACGTCTATTCCGTTCACCATTACAGTTCCTTCTTGCGGCTCGTAGTACCTCATTAGCAACTTCAGAATGGTTGTCTTTCCTGCACCTGTGTGACCCATTACCCCGAGGAATTCTCCGGCATTTACCTTGAATGATATTCCTGCTAGAACCTTGGTAGAAGTGCCTGGGTATGTGAAGTGAACATTGTCAAATTCGATTGAAGTAATTGGACCATCCAATTCCTTCGCATCCTCTTTATCGTTAATCGTAGGCTCTAAATCCACCAAAGCGAAAACTCTGCGAGCGCTCGCTTCACCCTTCTGCAACTGATTAACCAACATTCCAAAGATGAACATAGGCATGGTCATTCTTGTTGAAATCAAAAGGAAGGTGACCAACTGGCCAGTGGTGATGTCGCCGGACTTTGTTAGATAGCCACCCACGGTCACAAGCAGACCAAACGCAATACCAGCGATTCCGTAAAGTCCAGGCAGGAATCGGTTTCTGTCCTTACTGGCACCGATTGCTTGGTCTCTGTATGCAGTTGATTCTTCGTCAACTCTGTTTGCCTCCCAATCCTGAGCGTTGTATGCTTGGACTACAGAGATACCGGAAATCACGTTCTCTAGGACAGCTGTGATGTCTCCTGTAGATTCTCTTTGCTGGCGGTATTTCCTCTGAACTCTTGTTGAGAAAAGATAGACCAGTGGAATGATTAGAAGAAGCGGAGCAAATAGTACCGCTGCTAGTTTCCAACTCATCAAAACCAGAATCAAAAACGCCGTACCGAACGTGACAATGATTCTAATTATCGAAGTAGAAGCATCGCTAATCACGTCTTCTAACTGATTCACGTCAGCAGATAAAACGCTCATCAGTTGACCGGTTTGTCGTAAATCATAGTACGATGCCTCCATGTCGATTAGCGACCTTGTAGCATCTAGACGCAAGTCGTGTTGAACTTTGTAACCCAGCGTCTGCCAACAATATTCGCTTATTCCTTGGAACACTGCTAAGCTAGCGAAGCCGAGGAAAATCAGCAGACCATAACCGATTGCCAGGTTGTCTGTAATAAGAGGGAATAATGTGTCATCAAGGAGGTCTCTCATACCTCCGAAGAAACCTTCAGTTTCATTGCCAGCGTAGTAATCCACTGCGAATCCAATGAATACGAATGGAAGTAAATCGGCGAATCTAGCCATTCCATTTGCCAAAATACCGGTCAGAGCGCGCTTCTTGTACTGCAAACCGTAAGGTACAACTCGCCAAATTTGCTTACCGAGTATCTCTACCTTCGACGAATTCAACTCTTCTGGCGAGAGATGGTCGTATTGGGCTGAACGAGGATTTCCTGCTCCCATATTTGTCCGTTTAGTCCACAGATTATGAAGGTGCGTAATATCATAACATTCATCCCCTTCTGTGTACAAGAGAATAACATGCGCGCAGTTGCCCTAGTCGGATTGCTGATTTTATCCTCGTTTGGAACAGTTGCTGCATGGCAACCGCAGACCCAGAGTGGAGAAACTATCGGCTTACTGAATGGAAATGTCGACTCAATCCCAATCGACCAAATGCCACAAGCTCCTCAATACGGATTCTGGATGCTAACCCGAGAATATCCGGTTCCCTCAACATGGGTACATGATTTGGCTGACGCTGGGGTGGAATGCTGGTCGTTCTTACC
>WTIV01000202.1:1476-17355 GCA_011525095.1 Methanobacteriota archaeon | reverse complement strand
TGAGCGGTTACACCTAGAGGTTGTCTCAAAGTGTAATTCAAGCGATTTCCCGGAACAGGGATTGTACTGCCTTCTATCTTGTCCGATAGGCCAGCGAAATACTCCAAAGTCCATGCACCATAGCGGATTTCACTCAATGCCTCACGGAATGTCTTTCCGTTATTGGAGGATTCTATGGCAGCCAGACTCTTTGCGTTTGCATAGGTTGCTGCAGCCATTTTCTGTAATATTCGACCGCGCTGGGCTGGATCCATTGAAGCCCAGTCCTTTGATTTCAGTGCAGCTCTAGATGCTGCTACACATTTCTCAACATCTGCAATAGTTGCTTTTGGTGTTGTAGCAATAACTTCCCCCGTTGCGGGGTTTAGCACGTCTGAGGTTGAACCATCTTCTGCATCAGTCCACTCGCCTGCAATCCACATCTGTTCGCTCGCCATGTCGCATCCGAAGAAGAACCGCCTCAAAGCCTCTCCCGTCGAGGGTTGTCTTGATTAGCAAGCAGGAACACCAGCATATCATGGCGAGGCGAATTGGTATTGCAGATACCACTACTACCAAAGTAACAGGGCGCCCTCCAATTCTAATCTTAATCGCAGGTGCAACAGGAGTTGGTAAATCAACCACCGCCGTGAAGTTCGCCAGCGAGCACTCATTTGCTAGATTGCTCTCAACAGATGCAATTAGAGAAATCATGCGTGTACAGGGTACTGAAGAAAATCATGCCCTGCATCGCTCATCGTTTTCCAGAGGTGAGGCTGGAGACGCTGTATTGGATTGGCAAGATACATGCAAAGCCGTAGAAGCTGGCATTCAAGCAACCATTGAGAGGGCAAGAAGAGAAGGTATAGACCTAATTTTGGAAGGAGTTCACATCGAACCAAGTTCTCGTCTGCTAAGATCTTGGAGAGACTCTGGCGGCATCGCTATCGGAATAGTAATGCACGTCGATGACGAATCGCAACACACTAGTTTCCTAAAGCAAAGAGAAAGCCACTCATTCAGGAATGCAGACAGATATATCTCCGCACTTCCAAGGATTAGAGCAATACAAGATTCTCTAAAAGAGAAGGCTAGAATCGCAGACTGGAATACACTTGACCCAACTATCGTTAAAGACAGTCTCGACAGAATGAACCACTGGTTAGACCTTGCGTGGAACGAGTGGCGCAAATCGCATTAAGCATCCAAGTCGATTTCGAACGAGATTATTCTAGTTAGCATAGAATTTCTATCAGCTGCACCAAGTTCACTTGATACTGAAATTACCCCATCGGATTCGGTAACTGTAATGTTGAGGAGTTTCAACTCAACACCTCTAATTTCTCCATGATGCAACACGTCATCATGGAGTGAGTCAATTGATTTCTGTACGCTTTCAATCTCTGATAGGCCTGAATCATACCATACCTGTGCTCTTGCTTCGGTAAGTGCAGGCAGATTGTCTGCAATATCTCCGGATGCCTGGATTGTATCATCACCCGCTGTGTCATATGGCATTGAGATTCCAGCCATCTTTACTGCAAAGATTGCCATTGATAGCAGGGACATCATTAACACAACTCCAGTTGCTAGTAGCATCTGCCCTTCTTCACACCTGTTGTTTGAGCGCATCAAGAACCACGCTCCCACAAATCCAAACTAATTGTCCAAAGATGACCGTCTACTACAACAAGGCCGTGTGAGTTAACTGTACCAGAGCCAGGTGTTGCAACCTCGCCATGGGGTTGAGAAGTTCCTGAGTCCTTCGCTAACCAGCAATTTGCTTCAACTCCGGATGCTAGATAATTCTGAACTAATTCACATGCAGCATCACTCTTGCCTGCTGCAAGAAGTTCTGCTAATCTTGAATCATAGTCACTCTCCAAGGCCGGTGTTGCAAGACCAAGATTAATTGCATCCTCTCCTGCGAATTGCATCTCTGCATCGACAGAAATACTGGCTTCGTCAGGAACATGAACCGTAATCAGAAACGCTGCGGTCATGAAGAATAGCCAAAACAGAGTAAGCATCTCAAGGATGTGAATCTGTGCATTGTCATCCTCACGCAAGATATCACCTCATGGCGAGAATGTACCTGCTGCAGGACTCAACTGCGGTAAGGTCGTTACACCGATGAGATCTGGTGAGAATACAATTATGTTGAAGCACATAATTGCTAGCAGAATCATCAATCCAGAGTGCTTCATTCCACTTGTGAATCGACCAGTAGCCATGAGTCCAGCCATCGAACCATTTCCTAATGCCTGCATTGTTACACCATAATAGAAAATCGTAAGGAAGAACAGAGGCTCGATGTTTCGAATGACCATGTTTCCTAACTGCTGGCCTCCACCACCATCTTCAGAATCAGAGTTCGAACCCGCAATAGCAGGAATGAAAACCTTAGCTAGAACGACAATAACACCTAGGAAAACACCGTAGGATGTCCAAATAACGGAAATATACGATGCAATCGAACGTTTTCTCTCGCCCTCAAGGAACTTCAATTCACGACTGTCGTTAGCAGCAGTAACTAGAATATCAGAAATCTTACCACCCGCTCTATTCGCTTCAGAAATCAGCGATATAGCACGCAAAACAAGCGGTGTTCCAACCCTTGCTGCGAACATTTCGATAACGTCACCGAATGCTACACCCCAAGATAACTGGTCACTCATTTTCTTAACTTCGTGATTCAAGGCACCGTATTCACTCGTCGCTAACGTTTGAACCGCCACCGTCATGGACAAGCCACCTTTCCAGTATTCTGCAAGGTCTCTCAGGAAATCAGGGAATTTTTCTTCCATCTGGTTCGTCTTTTCTTTAACTCTGTCCCAGTAGTATGAAGCCGGCCAGAACATTATGAAGAAACCTAAACCGAAGAAGTTCAAGAAAATGGTTGGTCTCAATGATAGACCGCCTAGTTCCACCTCTGGGCCAATCCACTGTGATTTGTTATTCATATTTTCAGGGATGCCATCATAGTAGTCCATCTTCAATTTGAACGTTGCTTGTTGAACTACGTTCTCTGAGGTGATAACAACTTGGTACAAGTTTCCTTTCTCGACATTCTGGATGTAAATTTGACAATCGTCATCATTGGAGTGAGTATTGCCTCTGTACCTCGTCATTTCTTGACCTGCAGGGTCATAAATTATGAAGGAATAGTCGGAAGGAATAGCGGCTTCGACATCACATGTTCCAGTCATGGTTTGGTCGGGTAAAACGTTAGCAGTCACGTTCTCGTCCATCCCTGGGACATCGAATAACTGACCCAGTCCGACGAATTCCTTCCACGGCTCCTCAGGAACCATGACCAGTTGGTCAGGCTCATCTTTCAGCAAATCGAATTGACATGATTCGTTATCGTCAAAGGTTGGAATGTAATTTGGGTCATATCCACAAACCGTGTTCACGAACAATGGTTGTCCATTAGGAGAGGTTGTGAAGTGTGAATTGGTGACCCAAAAAGTGAATGATGCAAGGCCAAGAAAAATGCTGACACCGAGAATAGCATACAATTTCGTAAGAGTATTATCGTCTTTTGGTAAGTCTAACTTTACGGTGATTTTCTCCTTCTTCTTGCGTGCCATTATCTCACCTCCCCATCACATCTTTTGCTCTTCACTTGATGACCAAACAATAAACGCAAACATAGCGTGAATCATAGGCAATACAAGTAGAACCACCGCATACAGGGTACTCTCTTCCATCTGTGCACCTGCACCGCTAACCCAGAACATAATTACCAACATAACGATAAGGAACAGTGGCATTGCTACAGCAACAACAACGTATGATTCTGCAAGCATTGCGAGGGATTCAAGGAACTCTTGCAATCTTGTTCTGTTCTCACGCATGTAGTGTTCGGCACGGTTCAGGAAGTACAATTTCAGTGAACCTCCAGCCGTCAGTGTACCAACCATTCCTTGGAAGAATTCAGTCATCCATGGTGAAGCTGCTCTGTCTACAGCCATTTTCATCGCAGTCAGTAAATCATAACCTAACAACGAAACGTCTCGATATATCATCGAAGCATCGTATGCGATTTCACCGTAGATGTCTCCATTTAATGCAAGAGATTTGAAAATCTTGTGAGGTGTTGCATTCGCAGCAGCCATTGCGGCTGTGTAGGAAGCAGCGTATGGAAGGTACTTCTCAAGTGCTACTCCTCTAGAGTGTGCTGCTCTTGCTGCAGACCCCTTCAGGAATCTGAAAGTTCCAAATGGAACTATGAACCCGAGTAAAACAGGAATCAGAATCTTTGCAAATATTGGGAATTCCATGTATTGGAAGTACGGGCAACCTCTGCTCTCGAGGGTTTCATCGACCAAGTCTGCATTCCAGTATTCCCATTCATAGCATGCGAGTGCGTAATTCATGTCTGGTCTTGATTCGTACCAAGCGATTAGGCCAATATCAGGAAGGAATACCCCAACAAGTAAAATCGCACAGATGATAGTTACTGCTACAGTAGTTACGAATAATTGGGCCATGTATACCTCAGGCATAATAGGCATGTTCCCCTTAACGAGGTCATCAGATAATTTCGCGTCTCCTCTGGCTCTCTTCTTGAATGCCCTACCAAGGATGCGATGACAAATTTTCTGCCATGCGGTTAACTCCATGATTTAGCCCCCTTTTTCTTGAATCAGCGTAGACCATCAACACGTGCTAGAATTTCATGCGGCCTGACGTAATACTCTGTGATAATTTGACTCACTTGGTCGGCTTTTCTAATATCGTTCAAAACCATCCATTCCAAGATTCTCTTTCGTGTTCTTAGTTCACGACGCATTTCATCTTGGCTGAAATTGATTTTGACCATGATCTTCTCAAGAACGTAAGATTTTCCAGAGAATATGAAATCGTCATTGGCTACGTTCCATCTGAATACTTCATTTGTGATTACTTCCAAAGAGTTTGGATCGATACCAACAATTTCTACAATTTGCTTGGTTCTTCTGACACGTCGACCGTTAATACGAGTTTGAATCTGAATCGCACAGGCTTCTAGAGCAGGTAGCAATACACGTGGAATATCGATCGGCTTGTTCTCTAATCTGTGAACAAGGGAAGGTACAGAATCCGCGTGCACCGTTGAATAAGCACAGTGGCCCGTTGCCATTGCCTGGAACAATACGTACGCTTCTGCACCACGGATTTCACCCACAATAATGTATTCTGGTCGTTCACGAAGAGCAGCCTTTAGCAATTCGAATTCTCCGATTTCACCTTCATTCGATTCACCACCGAAACCTTGTCTTGTTAGACCAGGAACCCAGTTCGGTTGAGGGATGTTTACTTCACGTGTGGATTCGATGCTTACAATCTTCATCTGCCAAGGAATGAAGATACACATAGCGTTGAGCGTTGTTGTCTTTCCAGATGCAGTTCCACCCACGAACAGCATCGGAACTTCATTCTGGAACGCAACCCAAAGGTATGCTCCCATCAGTGAAGACAATGTACGGAAAGCGATAATGTCACATGGCGAGAACGGGTCATCCTTGAATCTTCGAATACAGAAGGCTGAACCTCTTGTTGAAACTTCTCTTCCTAATTTCATGACGATTCTTGAACCGTCCATCAGCGTAGCATCCAGCAATGGATCCGCTACCGAAATGTGCTTTCCACAACGCTGTGCTAGTTTGATAACGTAAGATTCCAATTCTTCGTCGGTTTCCCAAACACAGGTAGTTTCCACAGATTCGAATTTTCTGTGATATGCGAAAATTGGAACATTTGTTCCGTCTAAGGAAATATCTTCCACGTTAGCGTCGTTCATCAGTACGTCCATTTTCCCATAACCAACCAGGTCACGGCGAAGGTAGTAGAAGAGTTTGGATTTGGATTTCTTGTTAATTTTCATTCCGTAAGCCTTGATGACTTTGTCCATCGCAGTACGCAGGTATGCCGTAGGGTCAGCATCGATTTCTTCGATGTTAGCGGTTAGTGAACGGATGAAGATATCCAATAACTCATCTCTCCACTCTTGTTCCTTCTTGTTCAACGGAGGTTCGATGATTTGGTAAATGATGTTCAGTGTCCTCTTATCACGAACAATTCTAGCAAACGCATGGGGTGGCATGACAGGGTATTTGTCAAGTTCATCGTACATTGCGCGCTGCTGGTTTCTTTGCCTCCTTTGGCCTCCACCACCTTTTCTTGCCATACGTAGCACCCCCTAACACTTGAGACACGGTTACTCTCGGTTATGACCTTTCGCCATTGTGAGGGGCCCTACGGGCCCTCTCACAGGTTATCTAGCCAAGCCGAAACTCGAGTTTTCAAATCGGCTAAATCCGATTCGTTAGGGAAAGAAAAATCCGCTTCTTGAATAATAACATCCAATCCCCATCCAGTTTCTCTTTTATCGCGTGCTTCCAAGTCTGAAAGATCACCATCTTCAGAGCGTGCTCTTGATTGGACTCTTTCGAATCTGAGTTGTTTAGATGCGGTGATAGCCACCACCTTGAATGATTCACCCCAGTGACCTGAGAAGACCTCACGTTCTGCAGTACCTCTTAGTCCCTCAATTAGAACGATTTCATTTTCCAATAACAACTCATCAACAGCTTGAACCAATCTCTGAGCAAGAACGTCATCACCATGTTCGGCTCTCATCTGTGATGCTACTTCGCCGAAAACGTGGGGCGCCTCAGGTATCCCTCTCACCTTGACCTCAGCCCTTACCATATCGCCCATGGACCGAACAGGAATTCCCGTTTCTGCTAAAATTGCTGCGAACTCGCCCTTACCGGCTGCAGGTAATCCACTCACAGCGAATACGATCCCCATGATTCGTTCGGCGCGGTTTCAATTGTTGAACTCTGCCCTTCCCCATTTGCGGTCAAGCAGTTTCATCAACAAAATTGCAGCAGCCACCAAACAGGCGCTTACGGCTAAAATTCCCTTGAATCCTGTTGCCATTCTTTCGTTGTCAAATTCAACAGCCTCTGCTTGCAGACCCTTGTCTTGCACCTGGTCTGCCCAATTCTCGTAGAATGATACATCACCTTGTGTAAATGAAAGTAAGAATAATGCTAGTAGTGGCAGAACTGTTCCAATCCAGAACCATGTCATGATCTTAGCATCGAAAATTGCCTTGTTTGGAGCAAGGCCCATCAAGAATGCAGTCAAGCAAACGATGTAGATACTGTTTGCAATCATTACAACCAAGCCGACCGGCAATACAGCCCATTCATCGAGCCTCCATGCCATCAAGCATAGGAAAATAACTGAAATCCATGTTGTAGCGAGGAAGTAAACTGTGACTTTCGCTCTGATTAATTGTGGAACGCTAAGCGGTAATCCATTCATGTGTTCGGGAGAGTCCAAAGCGGTTAGCCACGAGTAGAAGTTGAAGCCAAAGAATCCCAAAAATGGGGCATAAGATAGCAGATTAATCGGAATAGGAGCTTCTGCAAAATCGACTAACCACGCCATCATTAGCAACACGATTAACGGAACTGAATAGGACACTGTCATCTTCTTCAATGAGCCCGAGCGAATGAGATCTACCACCTCTTTAGCAACCAGCAATCTTAGAGGGCCACTACCAAGGAATCTCAGTCTATCCCATGCTGGCAAAAATATCTCTTTCTTTGAAACTACTTTCACTTCAAAGTCATCTAGAACAAGTTGTGAAGCGATCCAGGCCAAGAATATGGATGCTGAAAGAGCAGGAACTGCCAGCAGCAGGCCGTCTGGTTGTTGTGTTGCTAGGCCCCACAGGAAGTATTGTCGAGGCATCAATCCCAGACCGATCGTAGTTCCGAGTCCAATAACAAAAATAGGTGTAAGACGGCTAAACCATCCTCCAAGAAGCCAAAGTGATGATGCTATGAAACTGAATGCCAAGCCTTGTGCTAATGTTACAGACATAGCGACCCATGTTCTTGGCAGGCTACTGAATTCAAGAGGAGTACTTACACTGGTAAAATTCTCAAGAAGAATGCCGATTGCCATTCCAGAGATTACAGGAGTCAGAATTAGCATCACGTAATAGGTCAAATCTTTGACGTAGTAGGCAAAATGTGCAGTAGGATTGGTCAGTGGCTGTAGTGCAGGAGATGCAAGGAGGTAGTTCTTGGTTCCAGTTCTAGCAAGGACCTTTTCTCTACCGAGGAATGCGAATGATCCCATTCCCAAACTAAAGAATAACAACGGAAGATGAAGGGCAAAACGCATCTCTTCCCAAGTGAATGCATTAGATTCAGTATCCGTTACCTGAGCCGCACCTTCTCCCACTAGGAATTGAAGACCGATTGTGGCAACCATTGTCACAAGGGCGACCAACAGTGGGAACAGTAGGATTCTTCTTTTCTTTGCAAAATCGAGATTCTCTCTAAATTCCTCAATAAACATGGCACGGAAGGTAGCAGAAAATGCACCCCATCCAACAAGAGGCGTGTTCAGTTTCATCCCAGCACTAGTTGATCCTAGTTTTTCTGGGATAGATTGCTCTGAATATTCAGACCAATCATTGCTTTTGATGGATACGGACAGAATTACTCCTCCTCGCTTACTCCTTCGTCGCTCAATCTCTCAGCTTCCTCAATCGAATGTCCAACCAATCTGATGAATACGTCCTCCAAGGTCTCTTCATCATTCTCTTTCAAACCTTTCACAGTACCTGCGGCCAACACTTTTCCGTGATTGATAATCGCCATGCGATTACACATTCTTTCAGCCATCTCAAGAACGTGCGAACAGAGGAAAATTGTACCTCCGTTAGCGACCATATCAAGAAGCCACTGTCGGCACTTTCTCTGATAAATTGGATCTAGATTTGCAAACGGCTCGTCTAAGAATAACAACTTAGGTTCGTGGATAAATGCAGATGCTAGCATTACTTTCTGCCTCTGGCCCTTGGATAGGTCCTTACACATGGTGTCTCTTTTTTCCTGCAGACCGAACCAATCCATCCAGTGTTCAACTTTCGAATCCAAATCTTCGACACCTCGCAACTTACCAACAAATTGCAAAAATTCACTAGGTGTCAGATAGGATGGTGGAGATTCAGACTCTGGTACAATTCCAATATTTGCCTTGAGTTTCTGAGGTTGCTTTGAGGCATTGATCCCGAGGACCTCTACCGCCCCTATACTAGGGCGCAGTTGGCCGGTTAGTAGTTTAATAAATGTAGATTTACCCGCACCATTAGGACCGAATACCCCGAAGAATTCTCCTGAACTAACTTTGACATTTAAAGGATGAAGGGCGATAAAATCACCATACCGCTTACCCAAATCTTTAGCGACAACCAAGGAATCTTCAGCGTCTGCCATAATTCGTCCATGTGCTTCAATAACTTCAATGTGTGCTTACAGATTGATTTGCTATGACTATGTCGGAGCGGCATGGACGAGGTAGTGATTGTCGAAGAAATCGCTTGCGAGAACGGCGACGGAATTATTGCAAAGGTTACAATCAATAGACCAGACAAGTTGAACGCGCTAAACCAAGACGTAGTAAAATCACTCAAAGACATGTGCAAATGGGCTGAAGAAAATGAGTCGGTCAGATGCGTGATTATCACAGGTGCAAAACCGAATCCCCCGCCAGAAGGGAAGAGAGCAAAACCACATGCCTTCGTTGCAGGTGCTGATATTACAGAGTTCGCAGGCAAGAACTCGACTGAAATTCGTGAATTATTCCGAGACAATGCCATCGAAGCGATCTGGAATCTGAGTAAGCCAACAATCGCAATGGTAGATGGTTTTGCACTAGGTGGTGGATGTGAAGTTGCTTGCTCTTGTGACATTCGAGTTGCAAGTACAAGAGCAATCTTTGGAACTCCTGAAATCAAGTTAGGACTAATTCCGGGATATGGCGGTTCGCAGAGATTAGTCCACCTAGTTGGATATGGCCGCGCTATGGAGATGATGATGACTGGAAACAATGTAAGCGCAGAAGATGCTTACAGAATGGGACTCGCGAACCACCTATGTGAGCCAGAGGATCTTGAAGCGAAGACGATGGAACTGGCTGAAACCATTGCATCAAAGTCGATGAATACTATGAAGGTTGCAAAGAAAACAATCCGAGCAGCACTAGATAATGGAATAACTGACGGTGTTGAAATTGAGGCTGTAGCATTCGCAAGCCTATTCGATACAGAAGACCAAGAAATTGGTGTCCAAGCATTCCTTACTAGAACTGAACCGGAATGGAAGCACCGTTAATCGTCGCTTGCCATTTCGTCTTTCAATGCAGCCAGTGCCCCCGAAGCACCTGGCGGCGGTGGAAGAGGAAGACCTAACTCTTCAGGTGTTGGAAGCCCTTGTGGAAGAGGAAGGGTTGCTGTTGTTGCTCGCTCTTCTTCTACTGCGACAAATCCGGTATCAAGAGGAACTCTTAATTTCAGAATTGATGACTCATCAACTCTTACTAGAGTTGCACCGTAAACGTGACCTGCTTCTGCTTCAGCAGGCTCGATTAGGATATTGTGGCCGTGGTTCTCGCTTTGGATTAGGCCAACCAAGTCTTCTCCAGAACTGTGCTCTTCCCACATCTTCGCAGTGGAAGCACGGATTTCCGCCATTTGGTCACGGCGGCGCTCTTCTATTCGTGCACGGATTCGAGAATGGCGGTCTCGCTTATCTTGTATGTGAGCTGCAATACTTGCATCCTCAATCGATTCTGGAGATGATTCAACAACGTACTCGCCAGCGACGTGTACCTCTTCTACCGATACTGTAACCTCTTCTAAGTCATCATCAGGTTCAACGGTGATTTGCGCTTCTTCTGCAGCTTGCTTACTAGCGGCGACCTTTGCCATCTTTCTCTCCCTAAGCGAAGCGCCATCCAATTCATCCTTGGTGACAACTTCAGGAATATCGACTGAAACTTCCTCGATTTTTTTGACCTTGACTGGTGATACTGTTCCTTGAGACCCGGGTCTCTTCGCTGGTTTTGGCCCATCTGCTAAGTAAACCCACATTATTGCCAACAGTAGGTTTGCACCCACCAAAGCCCAGCGGCCGTTCTCATCTAAATCAGCTTGGAGAAAGAAGAATCCAAGGATTCCTCCAATGAGTAGAATGAAAACGATGAGCCTTGATGTTTTCATGCTGACCAACTCACTCCAAACCGCCCACCCTCAAGAATATCACCCAAGACTGTCGAGGTGTTGGATTAATCCTGAGAGGGCTCTGTGGCGATGAGAATAATTCTGTTTTTCCTCAAGTGAAATGCCGCCAAATGGAGTGCCATGTGTACTTTTTACACCCATTTCACCGACGGGTAATGCATTTCCTTCTTCGTCCAAATCAGAAGGGATGAAGATTGGGTCAAATCCAAAGCCGTCTCCTGTTACGGGCTGGTGTGCAATCCTCCCTGGACAAACGCCTTCTGAAACAATGGTTTGTCCGTTCTTGTACAACACCGAAACCGCTCTGAATTCGGCTTTCCTAAGGTTACCGTCTTGAATTGGGTCTTCGCTCTTCAGATGTTCCAACAGTTTGAGAATTCCATAGATATCAAGTGTTTTGAGCACGTAAGATGAATATACACCAGGGAATCCATTCAGTGCGTCTACGAATAGTCCCGCATCTTCGACGAGAAGCATGTCGTCTTGGTTTGGTAAATGAGGAATTGCCTGCTCAATTTTTGAAAGTGCAACGGTTTCTAAATCGTCTGCCTGCGGCTCGGATGCTTCAAATTCGAACTGTCTAACATCGATTCCATGATGCGAAAAGTACTCCCTAGCTTCTTCGACTTTGCCAGGATTGGTCGTCATGAACCAGATTGTCATAAATCACCCTGAAACTAATGCTTTTTGAGCATGTTTGATAGAGTGTACCTCTTGAAGGTCATTTGTGAATTCATACCTTGCTGTGGCTATCGGTGGAGCAATAGGTGCTATGCTTAGGTTTGCGATTAGCGAATGGGTAGGTACACCCCAAGCGACTTTGCTAGTCAACGCAGTTGGCTCATTGCTCCTTGGCATGTGTATGGCTGGCCTTGCAACAGAACTGGTCTCAAAGGAGATGACTATTTTTGTCGGCACTGGGATTCTCGGAGCTTTTACCACGATGTCGACTTTCTCGGTTGAAACCATCGAATTATGGAATAATAATCACGGTACAGCAATTGGATATGTAACAATTACAATGCTGCTCTGTCCAATTCTAGCATACGCTGGATGGAAAACTGTAGAGACTATTGCTTGATTGACAACATTCTCTCAAGCGCTATTTTTGCTCCTTCTTGAACCTCAGGTGCAACGATGACTTGGTTTGGTACTTCACCGGCATCTAGTCGTTCTAAAACATCCATTAGGTATGCTGGATGAATCATGTACATGGTAGAACAAGGGCAAACCGTTGGTTCAAGGCACTGGATATTCAGATCTTCATGTTGAGCGTCCAGTCTAGCAACCATGTTGATTTCAGTACCAACTGCGATGTGTGTGCCTGGCTCTTGCTGTGCTACGAATCTTCGAATGAATTCAGTGCTACCATTAGCGTCGGCTGCTTGAACGACTTCCATTGGACATTCTGGGTGGACAACAACCACGCCATCAGGATGTTTTTCCCTAAATGCCTCAATCTGTGGAACTGTGAACCTTTTATGTACAGAACAGAATCCGTGCCATAGAACTATTTTCACATCATCTGGAAGATCATTCTCTTCTCCGGGAGTCCATACTGCCATTCTTTCTAGAGGAATTCCCATCGATAGGCCTGTATTTCTTCCAAGGTGCTGGTCGGGGAAGAACAAGACTGCGCCCTTCGGACCTGCCCTTTCATAGGCCCATTCTAGGATACCCGTGGCGTTTGAAGAAGTACAAACTATTCCACCATGGCGCCCACAGAAATCTTTCAATTCTGCAGCGCTGTTCATGTAGGTTACAGGAATTAAACAAGACTCTCCTTCTTTTGCTGTTGCAGGATCCTTCAGTCCAGACTTTGCTAGAATCTCATCCCACGCCACCTCCACTTCATGGAGTGCAGCCATGTCTGCCATCGAGCAACCTGCCCTCATGTTTGGAAGGATAACTCGCTGTTCGTCAGAGGTTAGTATGTCAGCAGATTCAGCCATAAAGTGAACTCCGCAGAAAACGATGTTTTTGGCACTGGATTTGGCTGCTAATTCAGAGAGTAGGAATGAATCTCCAAGCAGGTCTGCGTGCATTACTATCTGGTCGCGTTGATAGTGGTGACCGAGTATCAAAAGGTCGTCACCCAGCGATTCTTTCAACTCAGCAATCCTGTCAGCGATTGCTGCTTCTTCAGGACCCATCGCATCATTTGTGAAGTCGATGGCACACATCGGCAGTGACACTGTCATCCTCTAGCCTCATTACTCCCTGCAGGCACTCCTTTTTGAACCAT
The DNA here is from genome assembly GCA_011525095.1 of Methanobacteriota archaeon. Lineage (GTDB taxonomy): Archaea > Thermoplasmatota > Poseidoniia > Poseidoniales > Poseidoniaceae > MGIIa-K1. The sequence continues at coordinate 4,033 of WTIV01000202.1, read as the reverse complement.
ACACTTCTGCGAATAAACGATGCAAGCGTGGTCGGAAGGGGAGAGGCTCCACCTTGGTGCTGAAGCAGAGGTAATCTCAGGGACTTGGCACGGTAGACCTGCTGTTCTAAAAAAGCGCAGACCACGCGGCTGGAGACATCCTGATTTGGATGCAAGTCTAACAAGAAAAAGGATGACTAATGAAATTAAATTGACAATTTGGTTAGCACGTAGAGGCGCACCTGTTCCTGCGATTTGGGACGTCGATATCGATGAATCAAAAATAATCATGGAGAGAATCGAAGGGAAGCCTCTAATCGAAGTTCTGAGAAGTAATGAGCATGATGAAGAGTTGCTCATCAATGTTGGAAAAGCGATTAGAGAATTGCATCGCAATGCAGTAAATCACGGAGATTTGTCTACCAATAACATTCTAATCGACAAAAATCGCAATCCCGTACTGATAGACCTTGGATTATCATCTCGAGAATATGACCTTGAGGGCTTTGGAATTGACCTCCACGTCTTACATGAAATTCTGAGGGCCAGTCATCCTGATGTAAAGGGAGCTATGGACTTAGTTCTCAAAGGATATCAAGAATTGGACGATGAATTAGGAAAGCCTCAACCTGCTCCGGGAGGAATGCCACCCGAGGCTAAAGATGTACTGAAAAGATTGGAGCAAATCATGATGCGAGTTCGCTATCATGGTGGTTGAAATTTGACTCTTTTTGCCTCTGCATGATATTGATGAATGCGAGTGTAATAACTAGCATAACTCCAAATTTCAGAATGTTTGAAGAATAGGGTTGTAGAGTTGGTTCCTTTTGCTGGACTTCAACGCTAACGTCTCCATCACTGTCCATTTGCTGATAGACGTAGTGTTCCTCTAAAACCACTGGAGCCCATTGGTCTAGGCCATCTGCAGTTAGTGGTTTTGTCAAGTTTGTTTCCAAGTCATGAATGTAAATCTCTCTATCAGAATACTCTTCAGCCGCTTCGAGTGGATTTATTTCGGTATATGCTGAAAACATTAGAACACCATATCCAATATGAGGATCGTATGCTGCAAACTTGTGGTCCGAGATGATTTGACTATCTCCACTGATTGTGTTTAGCAATACGAGCCTAGATGTCGCATTGACGTCAACTGTAGCTGCTAACATCGTCTTTGACAATGAGATGTCTGTAATTGTTGCATTTTCAACATCAACATTCAATTCAGCATCTCTCAAAATCTCATCTTCGTTGGGGTCTGCAGTGGCATTTACTTCGATAGAAATTAGACCAGCGGCGTCAATAATTCCTAGATTAACAACGGATGGTTCGCTCTCAAACACAAGTGCAACCTGACCGTCAAACGACTCGAATAAGATCACAGAATCGCCCTGCTCAGCATTAGGCCCAATCTTTTCCATTCCCTCAAATGACCAATACGACACTGCACCGTTTTCTAATACTGCAACGCAGTCATCTGTCACTATTTCGACATCTGTCGGATTGTTGACATCGATTGTTGTTTTTGCTAAGTTTGGATTTGCGAGGTCTACAATCATCAACGTCGTAGAATTCGCCATTGCAAGCATATCACCTCTAACGTCGTATGTTGAATTAGAGTCTAGAATTGGTTGGATTACGTCTATTTCTGAATCTAAATCCGACAAGTCGTGAACTATGACAAGTGCTGATTCTTCTCTATCATCGAGAGTAATCAACCAACCGTCTGCTGCTTCAACACCTACTGGTGCATCTACACCTCCTGCCGGAATAGATTGATGAGTCAAGTCCCAGGTGATGACACTTGCTACAACAATAATCACAACTGCGAGCATCGCACCCGTCTCCTTACTAGTTGGTTTTGTGAACCTGTTAAACTGCTTTGAAGCGCTTGACTTGATTACATTCATTGCACGCTTTGGGTTTGTCAGCAAAGTTACCAAACGTGCGTTAATCGTTCTTTCATCAAAAATTTTCCAGAACGGATCTGCCATTTTATTCGCAACACTTACTGCTATTGCAGCAACAACCATCCCTCCAATGATATCCATGAACCAGTGGATCCCCAAGTATAGGATGCAGAATGCGGTTAGTAGAACGAATGCGAAAATGATTCTTCGATACACTGTCCATCTACCATCAGTATCGAACCTTAGTAGACACAGCCAAACGGCGAATGGGAATCCAATGTGGAGGCTTGGCATGCCGTTTGTAAGAGGATCTATTCGATGGAACCAATCGTTAATTTCTGGGGTATGATTGTATGCGAGTGTCTCCATTCCTGGAATGTAATTTCCCGTTACATGGACGTTGAAAAATAGGTAAAATGGAATTGCTAAGATGTAAACCCAAAAGATGGTCAAGCTGATTCTGTCAGCCATATATCTATCATCGAAGTATGCGAAGTAGAATATTGATACATAGCAGATGACCATGAATCCTACAACGTAGAAGTGAGTCATGAAAGCGGTTAACCAATCAGCCTTGAAGGTCTCTTGAACCCATAATGCCATCTCTCCCTCGATTGCGTAAATCCAAGGAGTCATGTTCAGCATTCCATCGGTATTTGCCATCAGGATTC
>WTIV01000202.1:0-1376 GCA_011525095.1 Methanobacteriota archaeon | reverse complement strand
GCGTAAATCCAAGGAGTCATGTTCAGCATTCCATCGGTATTTGCCATCAGGATTCTGTCAACCTCGTCAAGGAAATCCTTGGCGTTGTAAATCGTCAAAACTATTGCGATGTGAAGCCAATATCTTCGTAAGAAGTCAATGAAACCATCCATTGTGACTTTCGCCCAAGGTGGCTTGATGAATGGCATTAGTATGACACCAATCGCCAATGCAGAAATCAACCAAGTAAGATATACACCATCCATTGGATTGACCTCCTAGTTTGTTCCTGAGGTAATGGCATACAAGTGCCTTACTACGACAAATGATGCCACAAAAGGCGTTTCACCACGCACCGTGGACGTACGCTTTTCCATTGTCTGGGTCTTGCTTTTCTCCTAGTCTCCAAATTCTTTCGAAGCGGTGAATCCCGGATGAACAGCCATTTGTCCATTCAAATGCTAGTGCGTAATTTCCAACTGGTCTTACAGTTGGCTTTTCTTTAGGCAACCTTTCAACAGTGCGACGAAGAACTTTGGAAGATTCATCATCATTCCTCTGCGGTGCACACTTTGCACACGGACATGCATGTCTCAAGTCATCGTAAGTGATCTCATGCTCTGTTCCATCAGACCATGTAAGATGCATGTCGACATCTCTTCTCTCCAAGCGCTTTAGTTCTGGTAAGTCCACTAAATCACCTCAGATGATTTCTAGGCCACTATCTGTGGATCCTGACTCCACTCTGGATTGTATCTCAGAAACAACATTTGCGAATGCTTGCGATGATGCACCCTCTGGCTCTGAAACAATTCGATGAACTCCGTCATCTCCACCGCGGACAAAGCCAGGGTCAAACGGTAGTTTTCCTAGGAATGGAACTCCAAATTCCTCTGCGGTTTTCTCGCCACCGCCTGACTTGAAAATATCGAGAGTTCCTGACCAGTGGCCCTCACCATCGGCGGTCACTCGGATTGTCTTCCCTCCCGGTGCAGCGAGTTCTATTTCGGTTCCCGAAGGCGCCTTTCCTCTAACCGTGTAACCGCTCATATTCTCGATTACACCGATTACATCTACCTTCAATGAATTAGCGAAGGTGATTGATTTGCGAGAGTCGAGTAGAGCAACGTCTTGAGGAGTAGTTACTATGACCATTCCGTCAATATCTGGTAAATTTTGAGCGACAGTTAGAGGCTCGTCCGATGTACCTGGTGGGAAGTCGATGATTAGGTAATCCAATTCTCCCCAATCTACGTCACCGATGAATTGCTGAATTGCACCGAGTTTGATTGGACCTCTCCAAACAACTGGGGTGTCCTCGTCCTCCAGCAAGAAAGCCATCGAGATTACCTTCACACCGAGGTGGCCTTGTGCTGGGTGAATTCTACCGCTCTCTA
>WTIV01000023.1 GCA_011525095.1 Methanobacteriota archaeon | reverse complement strand
TCTTCCATGAATTCTTGCAGAGAAATGCCTCCCGAATCCAATGCGTCAACAATCGGCATTACTTCTTCCAGATGAGATAGGTCTAATTCGTCCTTCATTAAATCAAAAGCTGCCCTTGCTGCTGAAGGTGTATCTCTCCAATGACAAATTCCGCCAGTACTCTCGAACTCAACTTCTTCTTCATGCGTTGGTCTATTCGTTAGATGATGGTCTAAGTATAGGCCACAATCTTTGTGGAATGGTAAATCACAAATTGCTGTTTGTCTATCGATAAGATGGTCTAAATTACCTGACCTAAGTAGTGCTGGATGTGCAAAATGAACTTCGATTTCTGGCTTACTAGCCTTTAGCACGGCTGCAGCCATCAAGCCATCTAAATCAGAATCTGCGACGACTCTCACAATCCCCTCCAGTGGTGACATGACATTCGGCGAGAGAGTCCATGTCTTGAAGATGTGGGGTCGAGCCAAAGCGATGAGGCTATGAATAGGCGATTGTGCCCTAGAGGCATGGAGACCTCTTGTGGGGTGGTTTTGGTGAACTTCGGTTCCATTCTACTTTTGCAATATCCACAAGGTCACTGGGATTTCCCAAAAGGGCACGTCGAAGAGGGTGATGCTGATAGACGCGCTACCGCAGCAAGAGAATTAAAGGAAGAAACAGGAATTTCAGATGCAGTATTTGTTGATGATTTCCAGTACAGAACAGCCTACAATTTTCGCCACAAAGGAAAGAGAATCGACAAAGAGGTTTTCTGGTATATTGCGGAAACTGAAACAATGTCAGTCGACATAAGTCATGAACATAGAGAACATCTATGGCTTGAGTGGGATAGCGCAATGTCTCAACTAACCCACGATGAAAGCAAGGGCGTCTTAGCGGCAGCAAAGAACCACATGGATTCGATTGGTAGGCTTTAGAATCCTAGAAGTACATTTTGCTAATTACTAGGCGAATTGAGTTTATCCAATTTACAACAATTTATACCGAAAGTTGTACCAGTAAATTATGTGACAAAGGCGTATTTATTGGCTACAGTCTTCACAGGGTTATTGTTTCTTGGGAATGTTGCAGCCCATGGAGGAGAACCAACAGATGGTTTGTCCAATTTACAGATAACCCTAATTTCATTCGGATTGTTTGCGGTGTCTTTCTTTCTTATTCCTAAATTATGGGAATCGGAATCGAATACTCCAAGAAAAATACTGCTAAGTGCAGTGGTTTACACTGGTGTAGTTCACATTTTGCTAGGACTCGAAGATGTAATTTTCATGATCGGTGGAATAGGAATAATTTGTCTAGGATTCGCACCATTGGTTGTGGAATTTGCTAAATCAAATGAAAATTTATTCCAAATTGGACTATGCATTAACGCTGCCATCATGCTTGTTGGATACTTTGTATCAAACCACGATCTACATTACATCATGGAAGACTACTTAGGTATAACAACTAAACTCGCCGAGGTAACAATAATTACTCTAGTTTACAAACTAAGAAAGTAAAACGAGACGCTATGAGGTGATAATTATGAAAAAATGCATATTCCTAACATTGATCTTGTTATGTTCTGCCTTATCCGGATGTATTTCAAAAGAAGAAGAAGATGTTGACCCGTTCCCTTCATTTATCCTAGTGGATGAGGCAAACAACACTCAAGAAAGCAGCATGTATGTTGGAGAACCCTTTGTTGCATACTTCTCCGCAACATGGTGCACGCATTGTAAACCAGCATTAGGCGCACTCGATGATACCGTTCCTTCGGGACAAGTCTTGATATTCAATAAAGACCCAAACGAAGAAGACATGCAGGAATGGAAAGACAACATGGAATCTGAGTTGGAGAGAACGCTGTACCACCCATTCATTAACGGTCCTGAATTAGCTCAATCCCTTGAAGTTACAGGAATACCAACTATGTTTTTCGTCGACAGTGATGGCAACATTAAACACACAATGGTGGGAATAAAAAATCAATCAACTGTTGAATTGTACTGGAATGATCTTTCTTGATTTTATCAGAGAACATATTAGGCAATTGTGGTGAAAGTCATGAACGATTGGGTCTACCTTTTCCTTGCAATTATGTCTGAAGTAATCGCTACTGCCTCTCTAAAATCAACTGAAGGTTTCACTAAACCTATACCCTCGATTATCGTATTAGTCGGTTATTGTGCAGCATTCTACTTCCTTTCACTCACGCTTGATACCATTTCCATAGGAGTGGCATATGCAATATGGTCAGGAGTTGGAGTCGCTACAATCACTGTAGTCTCTTATTTCCTCTATGACCAAAAAATAGACCTGGCAGGTATCCTCGGCATAGGATTAATTATCTCAGGAGTAATCGTTTTGAGATTATTCAGCGAGAGTGCTGTCGAAGCTTGATTTCCTAAATTCTGCCTAAATATTGGCATTCTGACGACGAGTCATATCTGCAGTACCGGCCTCTCTTTTGCCCTTGGGAGTCCACAAAGTCTCATCTTCACCAAGCCTTGCCGAAGTCCATCTTGTAAGCACGAAAATCCAGTCTGACAATCTGTTAACATATTGAAGAGATAAAGGACGCATCTCTTCCTTGATTGCAACCATTGACCTCTCCAGTCTTCTTGTTACTGTTCTAGCAAGATGCATAGCAGCGATTGGTCCTGTGCCTGTTGGAAGAATGAAACTCTCCAATGGGTCTAATTCTTCAATCCACGCATCCATCTCTTCACATAGTCTGTCTGAATCTTGTTGGTCGATAAGTTGCATATATTCTGGAATCTGGTCGGGCGGGCAAGCCAACTCGGCCCCTAAGTCAAATAGCTCGCTCTGCATTCTGCCTAAAGCGGATCCACAGACGTCCTTGACCCGCCTTACTGTAATACGGGTTCCACCATCGGGGTGAGTATCAGGAAGTCGGTTCACTTCCATCAAAATCATGCCTATCAAAGCGTTGACCTCGTCGCATGTTCCTACAATTTCTATACGAGCATTGCTCTTGGAAACTCTACTACCGTCTACTAGGGAAGTTTCGCCTCCATCTCCGCCGCCGGTGTGAACCTTGGTGATTCGGACCATGCCCCTCCGACATCATGCTTCAACAAGAGGTCTGCGGCCATTAATTCCCGTATCTAGCGGATGCCACCACTCGATATCCTCCTCACCTTGAGACCAGGAATACAAGACAAGATATCCGTCAACAACGCCGTGCCATTCTAGATAACCGGGGTCAAATCCTGCGATTCTAGCACCTGTTTCTTCAAGAGCATCTCCGAGGAATTGCCATTCTTTAACGAGGTTACCTAATTGGTCTGCAACCTCAGCAACATGCTCATGGTGAGGAGGTAATTGTTCCACTAAAACCTCTAATTCTTCTGTGAGGTCATGTGCCTGGTCTTGCAAGCATTGCATTGCGATTAGCACTTTCTCAGCCATTGGCAACTGCTCTCTTGCTTCTTCTATCGTTACAACCTTGCAACCGTCTGGTAATGCAAGTAATGCCATCTCATCCAATAATTCAGTGATCGACATAGGTTGTCCTGCAAGTGGTGGAGGATTCCATTCGTTCTGCACGAACGGCGCACTCAAACTGAGGCTTATTCAAGCCTGCGGTAAAACATTGTCTTGGGAAGGTATTTCCTGAGTAGGAACGTTGAAGCGATTTACTAATTTTCCACCAAGGGCTAATGCCAAGAATCCCCATACAAATAACTCAATTCCGATAAGAATCCAAGCAAATGGCCCCACAGAATTCAGTAAGATGTTCGCATCATACGGCGTACCGTTGAATGCCATGTAGAGGCTTTGGGAGAACAAAGAGGCTCCAAACCAAATGAATACTGCATACCAGCACATAGTCGAAACAGCCCAATCTTGTCCCTCGATATCATTGCTCATGGTATTACACTTGCATGTAACCTATTAAATGAAACCCCGTTTTGATTCAGAGATTCTTTATTTGCAGAAAATATCACTCCTCTTCCAAGTCCGGAGAGAGCTTTGCCAGGGCATTTTCAATTGCTTCAATCCATTCTTTTGCAACGGCGTCTTCTCCACCAGATTCAGCAAGTCTCTTTGACCAGTGTTCTGATTCCTCTGAATTCTCCATGAATGAATGAATCCGGTGTAGCGCCAACCAAGCCATTGGATTGAGATGCTCTTCTTCCAAATCCCATGACTTTTCGAAACATTCCACTGCACCATGAGGGCCCGAAATTTGTCCTCTTTCAAGAGCTACGAGGCCTGCCTTAGACCAGGCGAGTGGTAGGCGTCCAATTAGCAGCCCTCGGAATACCAACCATGTTTGACAGCC
>WTIV01000210.1 GCA_011525095.1 Methanobacteriota archaeon | reverse complement strand
ATTTTGTTCAACATAATTCGATCTGCGAATGCTATTTGTTCAACTGACTCATTTTCAACGTCCTCTGGCTTTTCATCATCTAAGTGTTGGATAATGTGTTTTGCATCAACTACTGTGACGATACCATCTAGTTTGTATCTTTCAACAACTTTCTCGTCTACGAAAAATGTCTGTGCCACTGGAGCGGGATCAGCTAGGCCGGTTGTTTCAATCAAAACTCCATCGAAGTCCTTAATTCTGTCATACATGTTGTCTAGAGCAACTGTCAAGTCGCCTCTGACAGTACAGCAGATACATCCATTCATTACTTCGATGATTGTTTCTTCAGAACTTTCAACAAGGATGTTCTCATCGATTCCTACATCTCCGAATTCGTTTTCAATCACAGCGAATTTCATTTTGTGTTCCATACTAGATAGAATGTGATTAAGCAATGTTGTTTTCCCTGAGCCCAAGAACCCAGTTAAAACAGTCACAGGTATTCTTCTATCATCGTTACCATCTTCACTCATACATAGTCCCTTTTGGGTAATGGAATTGCTTTTGTGTATAAACCGAACTAATAATTGCAGATTTTGGATTTATTACATTGTGGTTGACGATTTTGATGGTTGGTTAGCCTGGAGATGTAGTACTGGACGCAGGAAGTACTGATTCTGGCTAACCACGATCAATACCAGAAGAGTTGAAGGTGGGTTAGGCCGGACTTGAACCAGCGACCTCGGCATCTTCAGTGCCGCGCTCTCCCAACTAAGCTACTAACCCGGGATAGCCTTGCCACATGCATCTGTATTTCAAGCCTTACGGCTATTCACTCGATGTCTTCGAGAACAGCGGATTGTACTTCAGCGAGTTGAGCGAGACCGTTTCTTGCCATGTCTAGAAGTGCTTGTAACTCGTCGTATGAGAAGGTTGATTCTTCTCCGGTGCCTTGCACTTCGACGAATTTCCCGTCTGCGGTCCCAACTACGTTCATATCTACATCTGCATTTGAATCCAAAATGTAATCCAAGTCTAGGTATACATCTTCGCCAACCAATCCAACAGAAATTGCGGATAGATCGTGTGGAATAACCTTGTTTTCATGATTTCTTGCCTCGACCTCAGTGAGTTTAGGTGGAGTCCATCCATTATCCCTATCTTCACGGCTTGGGCGCAGGTCCACAGGTAAGCAGTCTCCACTTGCAATGAGCCTTCTAACAGCAAGCCTGAGGGCGATATTTGCTGCGGTTATTGAAGCACACCTGGTGCCACCATCTGCGTTTAGAACGTCACAGTCAACAGTCAAAGCAATTGGTCCGAGTGCCTCAAGGTCGATAGCTCCTCTTAGCGAGCGGGCAACTAGTCTTTCGATTTCCTGGGTTCTACCCTTTGCACCTCTTCGCTCTCTCCTAAATCGAGAGTCAGTAGAACCGGGCAATAGTGAGTATTCTGCGTGTACCCAGCCCTTGGTTGCATCTCTTGGGAACCATCCTGGAAGACGAGATTCTTTTGTTACACAGCACAGGATATGTGTGTTTCCTTGACGATATAGAATGCTAGCAAGAGCGTTGGGTGTAAAATCAATCTCGACCTCTATGTTTCTCATTTCATTCTTAGCGCGGTCGGTCTCGATGTCGGTCTTGAACTTGGCCATGTTCGGGCGAGTAACCACTACTCAAGAACACTTTCCCTAGAGGTCAAGTTGAATAATCGAGTAACGGTCGCCCATCTATGGCAAGAGTCGTTATCTGTGGTGTTGCAAGAACTCCCATTGGAAAATTCAGAGGAAGTTTGTCTAATCTAACTGCGGTTGAACTCGGTATCCGCTCTGTCAAAGAATTGCTTAACCGCTGCAATATCGATCCGTCCTCCGGAGTAATCGACGAGGTTCTATTCGGCCAAGTTCTACAAGCGGGCGCAGGGCAAGCTCCAGCTCGTCAAGTTGCTTTAGGTGCAGGTTTGCCAAATACAATTGCTGCCACTACCATCAACAAGGTATGCGGTTCTTCTTTGAAGGCCGTAATGTTAGCTGCTAACAGTATCAAGGCTGGAGAATACAAGGCAATCGTCGCTGGTGGAATGGAGAGCATGACCAATGCTCCGAAATTCGAAAAGCGCAACGGAGAAGAGAAAGAGTTGGTCTCATCAATGGTCCATGACGGTCTTTGGGATGTATACAACGATGTACACATGGGCAACACAGGAGAGATTGTAGCAAACGAATGCAATATCTCTAGAGAGAAAATGGATGCATTCGCAGCACGCTCACAGAATAATGCAGCGACTGCAGAAGAAAACGGTTGGTTCGATTGGGAAAGGTTCGACATGCCTGAACTCAAGGTGGATGAAGGCGTGAGAGCGGGAACTACGACTGAGGCTCTAGCAGGACTTAGACCGGTTTTCCAAGAGGATGGTATGGTAACTGCAGGCAATGCTTCCACTCTGAATGATGGTGCGTCTGCTGTTCTAGTTGCAGACGAAGATTTTGCCAAGGCAAACGGTTGGGAAGTCATTGCAGTGGTTGAAGACTACTGTACTGCAGGAGTTGAACCAAGCCGTGTAATGTATGCTCCAGTGCCAGCGATTCAGAAGTTGCTGGAAAGGGCCAACATGGACGTATTGGACATCGACATCTACGAGCATAACGAAGCTTTCGCAAGTGCTTCATGTGCTGTAGCCCAAGAAGTTGGTATCCCAGAAGACAGATTCAATCTCCACGGCGGTGCTGTTGCTCTAGGGCATCCTTTGGGTAGCAGTGGTACCCGTTGTCTAATTACCATGCTAGGTGTAATGAGAAGGCTTGGTGCCAAATCAGGAATTGTTTCCCTATGTCTTGGCGGTGGAAACGCTGTTGCAATGCGTGTCTCAATGTGAGACAAATCTTCAGTTTGCACTTGAGAAGCGATTCATTGCAACTTTAGATATGGTAACTAATGCAAACATTACTGCTGCAAATAGGGCGATCATTGCACCGCTACCGCCACCGACTTCTGAGGAGAGAAATAGTCCACCTAATACCGCTAGCAATCCGAAGAATTGTGTCCAGAGTAGACATGAACGGAAGCTGGTGCCTATTTGCTGAGCGGTTGCTGCAGGGGTAACCAGCAGAGCCGTAACAAGCAATGCTCCAATCACTTGGACCATACTAACTACCACAGCAGCTGTAATTATGCTGAACAATCGCCCGATTGCGTTTACAGGAAGGCCTTGAACTCTGGCAGCCATCGGGTCTACAGTACACGCAAGAACACTGGGTCCAATAGTTGCCATTGCAATCATTGCAACTACACAAATTGTAGCAATCATGTTCAGGTCAGATGTGTCTACTAGCAATACACTACCGAATAGGTATCCCTCAATATCTGCAGTTACTGCACCTCCTCCGAGCCTGAGAGTTACTAGGCCAAGAGCTAGCATTCCAGTCAGGAAAATTGCAATTGACGCATCACCAGTCAAAATTTCTCTAGTTTGGAATTCGTAAATGATTATTGAAGCAATGATGCTGAACAGTAATGCCCACCACATAGGGCTTGTTGCACCTAAGACCAATGCGATTGCGATTCCACCAAACGAGACGTGTGCAAGCCCATCACCAATCAAAGACAAATTCTGAATAATCAAGAATACTCCTAACATTCCTGCTACTACAGTTACCAGAATAACAGAAATTAATGCTCTTTGGAAAATCTCCCACTCAAAGAAATAGGGGAATATTTCCCCAGGAATAATTGGCGCTAAAGATTCCAAAATTGGTGCAACCAAATACAGAATAATTTCTCCAATCCCCATCATTATACCACCTCATGGTGCGAATGGTCGTGTCCCTCATGGACGTTTTTTATGCCTCTCAGGTTTGCTAACTCATCAAGGCTTGGGAAAACGTCAGCCGGTCCGTCGAATTTTATTCCATTTTCTAAGTAGATCATTCTGTGAGAAGTTTGCCTTATTGCTGCAAGGTCGTGTGAAACCATCATGATGGTTTTTCCCTGGTCATGACATAGGTTATCCAACAATTTGAGCAGGGAATTTCTTGCTTCTCTGTCAATCCCTACAAGTGGTTCATCCAGAAGTAAAAAATCTGCATTTGAGGCTAGGGCTCTAGCAATCACAGCTCTTTGCCGTTGACCGCCAGACAATTTTGAGACATCTGTCTTTCTTTGCTCCTCTAAACCAACCATTCGAATTGCATCATCAATCAAAATTTGTCTAGCCTTCGTCATTCGCAGGAACATATTTTTTGAACTAAATGTACCAAGTTTAACCAATTCTTCAACTGTAATTCGAATCTCGCTCGGCAGGTTAGATGCTGCTTGTGAAACCCATCCAATTTTCCCGTTTAGTTCTCTTGACA
>WTIV01000032.1 GCA_011525095.1 Methanobacteriota archaeon | reverse complement strand
ACCCGCATGCTTCTCTGATTGGGCTCTTCTAGCCGCCAAGAACTTACCATCCTGGATTATTGCTCCTGCGCCAACATCAAGACAAGGCGGCCTTAGCATCCGATCTAAGCACTGCAGAGCAAGGCCTTTTGCATCGCCTTGCGTTAATGGCAGGTGAAGAAAAAAACAAGGTGTTCCATCTGAATTTTTCATCAAAGTTCTGTAAAGAGTCTCGTTGCAGATATATTCACCTGCATCCTCACTTACCACAGGTGAATCAATCATCGATGATATGTCCCAATCATGATGGTTTATTGTTGAAAATAGGTCACCATTTCCACTTATTTTCGAATTGCTAACCTGTCTTCCTGAATTATCGGGTATTCTAAAATCCAGTATATCTCTAGCCTTGATTTCAATTCGAGGATGCTCAGAATTAGCAGCCAAACCAATGTGAAGAATCGCAGCAAATTCCTCCTCCTTCAGCATGCAAGCAACCCTATTGCTACCGTCAAAATCTACTGAAAGAATTAGTGAGCGTATTTTGTGCCCACGTACCTCCATCCCATCAAGAGATTTAGCAACACTCTCAGAGACGTTTATCTCGTGTTCTCCGAATGCTTCGAAACCGGTAACAAGAATCGGCTTCGCCATGTGTCGTCTCAGTAATAGCACTGCAATGAGTATTTGCGTCGCCACATTGACAAGTGACACCACTTTGGACATTACGATGCAGGACGATGATATGGCTCTAGAAGTAGTCGTCCCGGTAGAGGAAAAAGACGTCGATTCGATTGCATTAGGTAAGACAATTTGGAATGAGATTACTGCTGGAGTTGGAATCTGGGGAGCATTTAGACCGGTTTTTGCAGTAGCACTTTCTCTAGTTCCATTTTTGTTCTTAGGCCAACATTTCAATCGAAAACATCGAAGAGGATTTGATTGGTTTTTACTCCAGATTCCGCTAGCATTCACTCTAGTTCTTTGGGTACTGCTTTACGTTTGGTCGGTGTTTGATGCCTGGAGAGATGCTAGCGTTAACGTCGCAAGCAGTCATGACCAAAGTTGATCACTGCACTTTAGTTCACCGCTAGCCATACCCTCGAGGTCAGCTTTATCATCATCATCGAATTCATCAGGAATGCTTCCTGAAAAGATATTGCCGATGCTACTGCTTTCAATAGCCCAGTACATCACAGAGTCATCATTACTTGAGTGACCTGGATGGTCTGGATCCTCGTGGTCTATTGGAGAAGTGTATACCAAATTTACCAAACCAAGCAAATGACCTGCTTCATGAACAGTGACTGCTCTTTCTATTTCCTCTGCAGATGGACGTCCCAAGAAGTTTTCAGAATCTTCAATTGAATCCTTGAATACTGCCACGGTAGATGCATCTACTGCAACACCCAATACCGAATCATCATTGTATGTCCCCTTAGGGAATAGGAAATACCAGTTAAGGGTATCAGAGCCCATGGCGTCATCGCCATGTTTCCATCTAGCATCGCGCACGTCGTTCGCACTCCATGAGTTGTCTTCACTGAAATCAACCTCTCGAGCCACGATTTGAATTCCGTTTGGTTTGTCACAAACTTGGTTTAATCTTGTTTTGAGCAGGTCCATCGCCACTGGGTCATAGCCGTTTTCAAACAAAAAATGGATTTTCATTCCCTCAAATCGATCGTCTTGAAGGCAAGCCAAAGCTAGTCCACCAGGGATTCCACGCTTTTCTTCAAACAATTCTTCAGTTCCGAAACAACCTGCGAGGCTGCTTGAAATTAGAACAAAGATAACAAAAACTAATCGCATTTAATCACCTAAAAATCATCTGGAATTTCAGTTGGGCTAAACAACTGTCCGGGACCTGCTGCTTGAGACAACTGGTTCCTTGCAAGGTGTTCCCATGAGCGCATTACTCCTAAAGCGTCACTTACCAACATTTGTTCTTCTTCCAAAGTTACCCTAATCAGTGTATCAAGAATATCCATTCTATCTCTATCAACCAATGAAAGAGCCTTCTCTAAATCAAAACTTGCACTACTCTCTACTGGTTCGGAGTCTAGTGGCCAAGGCTCTGACAAGTTGCTAGGCAGTTCATTTGTGTGCTCTTTGAGTTGTGATAACAAACGATTTGTCCATCTTGAGATTACCAGACTTGTTTCCAAAATTGGCATGTTTAGTTGGTTGATTAGATTCACCAATCTCTCCTGCAATGTGACCATTGAATCTGCGCCACTCATCTGAATTCCTCAAATGTTCACTTACTATTTTGCAAATATTGGTGACCATAATGGTTCCATTGTTCCATAGTCCATCCCTCGGGCAAGCCAGTTGGAGGCAATGGAGGTGCAGCACCGCCTGCACCTTGAGGCGGAAGCTGGGCGTTCTGCACAGGAGTTACAGGGGCAGGTTGCTGGATTTCAGGAACCATCTTTGTATCCATGTTCTCAATTACTTCAGCAGTCTGGTCAGATTCGTCTACTTCCTCGCCACGGCGAATTCTGCGCATTTGTACCATCGTCCAAACAGCGAACGACATTGAGACCAATGCAATCAGATACATGATTACTGATAACTGTGAATCCGCAACTTGGTTTGCAAGTGCAGTTCCATCTCTATCAATTTCTTCTTTTACGAGAAGTGGTGAGATGGAGATTCTTTCTTTTTCTACTCCTGAGTCTAAAAGAAGTATCCTATGTTCTAGAGTCTCATCTACTGCACCGTCTGCTGTGGCGTCTAGCCTAACTTGGGCCTTCTTACCACTCGAAATTTCAATCGACGAGGAGGAAATAGTTGCCCAGTCATCACCCGAAACAAGTCTTTGTAGAACAAATGTTACAGTTCCTGATGCTCCAGTGTTTCTAGCTTCGATGGTAAGTGATACTGCTTCATCTGGATTTGGAGTTGGGTTAGACCATTCCCATGTAGTATCCGCCGCCCTCAGACTAACTTCAGGACCTGTCAATGCAAGTGGCCAAGATGCCAATGGGTCAGAGACAGTATTTCCATCACTGTCGTACGGATTTCCTGACTCATCTGAACCTGTGACCCAGATGTCGATTGTGTACGATGGAAGGAGCATTGTAGCACCTCCATCTGTCAAGTCAAGATATCCAGTCCAGAAGAATTGGTCTTCAAATGGCGTGGTGTCTGGCAGTGGAGAGGAACCTCTGCTGATTTCCGCCTCTCCAGCCCTAACGAGGTAATGTAATACAGCGGGATCTTTTAGAGAGAATCCTTGATCATCACGGGTTTCAAGCATGACTTGCAGGTTGTTTGCAAGAGAAATCGGAATTGCCTGATTAGGTTCTATTCCTCCCAAGGTTACGGCGTGAATTGTTGGTCTTTCACTGTCAACTGCCAACCTTAGTCTTGGTTTGAATTCAGATTCATCTTCAGCAAGTCCGGGCAGGTCAGTCAATTTAGCACGTAGGTCGAGGTGACCACTCCTAACATCTGGAACAAGCATGTCGATGCTGAAGTATCCTCCTTCTCTGCTAGTGGTTGTCCATTCATTTTCAAAATCTCCAAGAGAGATTGTGAAAGAACCTGCTGGAGCAGGAGTCTCATCCTCTGAGAAAATCACTTTCCCACTGAAGCGAAGAGCTTGCCCTGCACCTATTAGAGTCTCATCAAATTCAGGATTGTAATGGTTAGTCCCATCTCGCAATTCAATTGCAAGAATGTGACCAGGCTGAGTATCAAAGCGTAGGTCATTATCCAAACTCCATAAATCATTGCCCAGACCTGCTTTGTGTATGTTACATGGAAGGTCTTCGTCAATTCCACACGACTTATCTTCAATCCAGACTTTCGGAATAAAGTGCTCATTACCGTTTGTGTCCCAGACCTCCGGGAAATTCCAAGTAAGTTGGAATTTAATCGATACAATCATTCTTGATTGGCTCTCAGGGTCCAAAATAATCGAAGAGTAAAGATTGGAAACAGCCAATCCCGTACCTCCACTCTCGAGGTGCATCTGTGGCATTCCATCTGAGTTTTGTGATATGTAAGCAAAAATTGACGTTTCATCATCTTCGAAATCTCCGGCTAAGGCCAATTGAACGAATTCTACGTCCCACCAGCCATTGATATCTGAAACCATGAAGGTTGCAGTGTAAGGAATTCCAGGATGTAATGGAGCCATATCATCGTGCCCTGTTATGGTTGAGTTATCTACATCCATAATCGGTTCGAACTCTTCACGGATTGTGTACCATGATAGCGAGTTATCCCAATCGGGTTTGACATCACCAGGTCTGTCACCACAAAATCCCCCGGATTCTATGTCACAAACTGGGGAACCACCCATTGCAATGACATTGTCTTGACCATCTTTGCCAGTTACATAAAACGCAACC
>WTIV01000258.1:15446-18173 GCA_011525095.1 Methanobacteriota archaeon | reverse complement strand
TCACCATACATCACTGCGGTGTGAACTACACCGGTACCATCCGTAGTAGTAACCCAGTCTGCACCGATGACAGTCCATGCGGTTTCTGAGCCGTTTCTGTCAACTGCTCCGGGGAATAGTGGTTGGTATGAGCGACCGATTAAGTCGCTTCCCGGGAAGGTTTCAACTTCCTCACAGTGGTGGCGAATGACCTCTTTGAACAGTTCCTTCGCTAGAATTAGTTCCTCACCGATTTCAGCGCCGCCGTGGCCTTCCCACTTTTCAGGGACTGCTGTTACACGAACACGGACGTATTCCACATCGGGTCCAACCGCAAGACCGACGTTACCTGGCAGTGTCCAAGGTGTAGTTGTCCAAGCAAGAATTGAGGCGTCTGTATCTTCTAATTTGAATTTGACATATACCGATGGCTCCTCTACTTCTTTGTATCCTAGAGCTACCTCGTGGCTCGAATATGAGGTTCCGGTTTGTGGGCAGTAAGGTAGAACTTTGTGACCTCTGTAAAGCAAACCTTTCTCGAACATTTGCTTGAGTGCCCACCAGCATGATTCAATGTATTCGTTGTGCAGAGTGACATACGGATCATCTAAATCACACCAGTAAGCCATACGCTCGGTCATTTCTCTCCAGGCAGCCTCGTAAGTCCAAACAGATTCTCGACACTCTTTGTTGAATTCTTCCATTCCGAATGCTTCAATCGCTTCATTGCTCATTAGGTCCAATCGCTTCTGTACTTCAATTTCGACAGGAAGCCCGTGCGTATCCCAACCACCTTTCCTTTCAACGAAGTTACCTTGCATCGTCTTCCAACGGCAAACTAAGTCCTTGTATGTCCTAGCAACAACGTGGTGAATTCCTGGTTTGCCGTTAGCTGTAGGTGGGCCTTCTAAGAAGATAAATGGCTCACCATTTTTTCGATTTTCAACAGTCGCTTCGAACAGGTTTTCCTCTTGCCATGTAGAAAGTAGACCAGTTTCAAGAGAAACGGAATCCAATTCCTTGGTTGATTGAGGGGTTGCCATGTTAGCGCCGAGTAGTGAACATGTCTTCAAACAGTCGTTTGATAATATCAAATTTTGACTCTGAAATTCCAGTGATTTAGAATGCTTGAGAGGGGTTGCTTTGAATTACATTGACTCTATCCAGTAAACGCATGGCATCCCAAAATCGAGGAGTCTTGGCGGTGGCGCTGAGTGTCTTATTCCTCCTTTCCGGTCCGCTGTCGCAGTTTTCCATGCAGATTCAGCCCGATATTGAGTTGGATTTCAACCTGAAGAAAGAGACAGGATTGACTGATTACAATTTAGTCGAGATTCAAGTACCAAATACGTTAGGTATAGGCCCTTCGATCGAGATGGATTCATCCCACGCTTTACAGACAATTTCTTTCTCTGTTGAAGGAGGGAATGATACCTTAGCAACTGGATTTAACTGGTCTGATTGGGATAAATCAGGATTCTCCAAGGATGGATTAACAATTGAGGAAGACGGCTCTTTGATACTTGGTTTCCAAGGTATAGATTGGAACTTCGATAAGAATGCAAACGGCTGGACTTCATCGAGTTCAAGTTACGGTCAAAGAAATACTGCAACAACTTGTGGAATGAATGGTGGCACTGGTGCATCTTGGTGGACAAGAGGGGGTTCAGTTACAGTCACAAGCCCTCAAGTGAACCTCGTGGGATATTCTGGTCTCTCTCTCCAAGCATGGATTAAGCAAGGGACCTATAGTTGTGGAGAGGAACCGGATTCTAACGAAAATTTCTATCTCGAATACAAGAATTCAAACAACGGTTGGACCCAAGTACAATATCTTGCAGGTTCAACCTCAGGTGGTTCAGTTACTAACGTGAACTACAACCTTCCAGCTAATGCTTATCACCAAGATTTCCAAGTGAGGGCTAGACAAAATGCGGGTTCTGGAACTTGCTGTGACTACTGGTTCTTTGATGACATCATTATCCCTGGTACTAGCGGTGCAAATCTAACTACTCGCTCCTTCGGGTGGTCTGCTAGCGTTGATGACAGAATCGACGAGGGCAGGTATTCTCCAGTATACTTGGATGCAATAATTCCTGATGGTGCCCATCTAAATTGGACAGTTATCGACGCTGATACAAATTCAGAAATTCCCGGACTCGTAAATCGCTCAGGCAAGTGGATTGACTTGTCTGTAGTAGACTGGAAGCAACACAAATCATTGCGCCTCAAGATTTCATTTGCTTCTAATTCAGTTGGTGAATCACCGAGGCTGTACGGAATCTCAGGTGGAGGAAAATACTACGATGATTTCAATTCCGATCCTCTTGAGCAAGAATGGAATTTAGAAAACAGCACTTGGGACTCCCAGACAAGAAAAATCAGTGGCCAGTCAAATTCGACTATATTTTCACCTGAATTCGATGTCAATATGCCGTTTGCTTCATACAAATTCCAATATCAATCAGAAGGTAATCTAACCACTTTCGCTTCTATTGATAGGGGCAATTGGATAGAGATTAATTCCACATCAAACAAGTATGATTTAGCCAGTTCGGCTTCAACTTTGCAGATTAAATTTGAATCGACAGAAGATAATTGGTCATTGGAAAATATACGCTTGCAATTGTACCCAACAGAGCAAATCTCAACACCGAGAATGGATATTGACAATGATGGGAGATATGAGTGGGACGTTTCTGGAGAAGGAATTGGTTCATGGGGCAATCAAGATGTATTGTTGAATGG
>WTIV01000258.1:11236-15346 GCA_011525095.1 Methanobacteriota archaeon | reverse complement strand
AATTATTCAATCGCAGGAATAAGCATTGGCTATGAAGCGACTCAAACAATTGTAGCTTCGGCATTTGATGACATTGTGATGTCGATCAACAGAGCGAGATTGGATTCCAGTAAGTCCTCAAGTCTGCCACTGAAATTTACTGCCGATTCCGTTTGCTCTCTCAAAGTTTCATTGATTTCCACCACTACTTCGGGAGATGTTGCTATGGGAGCAATGACTTGGGTAAATGACTCTCAAACACTCACGCCATCCAACCTTTGGCGTGAGGTGAATACTCGTGCTCAGACATACGCTTCTTCACCACATCGTGTAATTGTGAGCATGTACACAGAGGATACCTCTGCCATGTGGTTCATTCCAATACAGGGGCAGGGAATTATTGGAACAGGTGACCATGATTTATTCATCTTTGACAATAATCCAGTAACCCACAATATGTCTAATGGAATGCATGATTTGAACACACGATTCAGAACATCACAAACCTTTGATGACCAATCAGACTTGAGATTTGAGGTTAGGGTTGAGTTAGCAAACGGAGTAGTATCTATGCCATCGATTCGTCAGTGGTCAAACTCTGCTGTGGATAATAATTTGATGATTAAGTCTGTATCATATCATACGGATAGAGGCCAAGTAAATTCTAACCTTGATTATTTAATGGCTGAGGAAAATCTCAGTATTCACGTAAAAGCTGGTTTCGAGAATGGCTTAGCAAATGAAAAACCGTACCCAGGCGAGTACGAGTTGAGACTATATCGCAACAATGAGACTATTGCAAATACGACAGGTTACGATGGTGAGCATTGGGTTATCGAAACTAGTACTCCTTTCTCTAGTGGGAATCTAACGTACGAGGTCGAATTGATACCATTGGATGGGGGTGACATAGCAGGACCTTCTAAGGTTAACAGGACCTTCATTATCGATCCATTAGCGCCCGTGGTCACCAAATCCAATATCCGTTTTTATGACCACTTGACGCCTTCTACCAACCAAGAAATTATCATCAATATCTCAGACCAGCCGGTTCTTCCAACAGATGTTACTCTGATGCTTTGGACAGAATGGGCCAATGATAACGATGGAGATGGATGGCCAAGTCCCGGCGAATATATCCCAAGACCGATTTCCAAACCTTCTGATTTGGATGCAAATTTTGGCGATTACATTGCCCTTGTGGACGATACATCTGCATTCCCTGGTGAGAAGGTCGCAGGGTATGTAATCGGCAATGACCCATCTGGACATGCTCTGGTCGGAGGTGGCTCCGACATGATTGAAGACCATCTGTTCATGTACCAAATTCTAAGCGAGGGAAATCCACTGATAGACAGTGATGGTTTTGAGTGGGACGGTGGAAGAAGGGCATGGTTACATCCCGGTCAGACATACGGCCTGAATATCTCATTCACAGAGTTGAATGGTTTTTCGGATGTTGATGAGATCTCAGTTTCGCTAGCAGATAATATTGTTAGTGACCGTTTGACGCTAATATGGAATTCAACTTCCGGCCAATGCTCGAGCGAGACATCCCATATTGTCGTCAATACATGTAGAGTAAATGATGCAAATGGAGTTGCAGCTGAGCCATATGACCAAAATTTAGTCTTGAGCATAGAAATGATCCCGCAATGGACTCTACCTGACCTTGGAGAAACAAGAAGGGAGCCTGTTGTCCGCATCCATGACCGAGCAGGAAACTACGATGAGGTTAGTTTCCCGCAGAATCGGTGGAGATTCTCCTCTGAAATGATGATTCCAAGCAACCTCTCTCTTTGGGTAGAAAACGGAGCACTGACCAATGACGGAGCAAGAGTAACTCCAGGTTCCAGCATAGAATTGTCCGGAGAATTGATTTTCTTCAGAACAGGAGATACCCCTCAATTTGATTGTGAAGTAGAAGTCCGAATAAACGGTGTTAGAACGCCTGCACTGGCTGTCGACGGCTTGTTTACCGCTTCTACAACAGCACCAGTAATTTCCGGTCAGCATGCAATGACTTGGAGCATTGATTGTATGCCAGAACAAGGCATAGATTTGACCAGTCCTACCGATGCTGTAAAGTGGATTTTAGTGGACTCAGTGGGCCCTCAAGTTGTAGAATTCACTTCACCTCGAATAAATTCAGAACTAGTGGTTGGAGAGCATAACGTTAGAGTAGTTATTTCTGAAAACTTCGGAATTGATTCAAACTCAGTTGAATTGTTTTGGTGGGTAACTGCAATTGGTCAAAGTGATACGATTACATCAGGGAGCACTCCATTGGAATTGGATGGGGAAATGGATACAGGACTACGGCTTGAATTCACTGGAACCATTGATTTATCGAGTATTGAAAGACAATTCTTACAGGAAAAATTAGTTGTAAAAATGCGCATTGATGGTCGTGACGTAGCAGGAAACCAGTTCGAAAGGGACGGTAATTCCGTTACATTTCCAGCAGGGGTTTGGGAATTGGAGCAGCACACTACCGATTTCTCACTAGAACAAAGTGGTGTTGAATTGTCTAAATCTAACCTTGAAGTCGATGAGAATACAATCGTACAAATTCATGTAAGAAATGATGGTATGTTAGGCGGAGATGCTGAGGTCTTGGTAGAGATTGTTGATTTGTCCGGACAAAGGTCTCAATTGGCCAAGACCACAGTTTATGTTGAGTCTGAATCCGTTAGCACATTACTAGTGGATTGGAAACCAGACGCTCCAGGTTTACAGAGAATCGAAGTTACACTTAGTGAGACAACAGATAAAACAGAGTTTGTCGACGTCAAACCAGCGAAGGAACGGGGGCTGCTTGAGGACGCAATCGGGGCGACTAATCCATGGATACTAGGGACGACGATGACAATGCTATGCATTGGACTTTTGTTCACTCTATCTTGGCTAAGAGTTGCAACTGCGAAACAAGGGGACTCTGAACTAGATTTTGAATTCAATGATTATGAGTTTGATGACGAAGACTAAACTGTTGTAAAAGGTGTAATCGATGTCGTCAAAAATTGCTCTGCTACAAGCAAATCCGGTAGTTGGGGACATCAAAGGTAATTCACAAATTATCACTGAAATGGCGAAACTAGCATCACAAAACGGGGCAAGTTTCGCAGTTACTACGGAACTCGCCATTAGCGGTTATCCACCTAGAGACTTGCTCCTACAGGCAGATTTTGTAAAGCAATGTCATGATGTTGCAAGCACACTGCAAACCGATATTCCTGTTTTAGTCGGTACTCCGGTGCCGCCGTCATCACCTAGGTCTCTGCCTGGCAACGGTGTTGTAAGGGCTGGTGATTCGGTAAGAGAAGTCACGAGAAAACAGTTACTTCCAACCTATGATGTGTTTGATGAAGCTAGGTATTTTGAGGCCGATGAAAGACCTGGAATCGCAAGGACAATAGCAGGTCTTGACGTTGGTGTTACCATTTGCGAAGACGCTTGGCAACACTGTGGAGCAACACCAAATGATTACGATAGCGACCCGATTGCACAAATCGTTGAATGGGGTCGCCAAGGTGTTGTGTTACACGCCACGGTAAATCTCTCAGCATCTCCCTATCATTCAGATAAATCCGGAACGAGAATCGCTGTAGCAAGAAGTGCAGCAGCATCTCTCAATCATCCATTCCTACTTGCAAACCAAGTTGGTGGGAATGATGACTTATTGTTTGACGGGCGCTCAATAATTGCGTGGCCAGATGGCACAGCAGTGGTGGCGCCTGCTTGGACAGAAGGGGTTCTAATTACCGATTTATCTAACCCAGAAGAATGTTCATGGCTTGGAGAAGGAGAAGTCACGATTCTCCAATCCGGCCAGGATTTAGAGGAAACAGAAGACGACTTACTGGATGCGATAATTATCGGATTATCGGACTATTGTAGAAAAAGTGGAATCTCAAAAATCGTTCTCGGCCTCAGTGGAGGAATTGATTCTGCCCTTGCAGCATGTATTGCAAGTTCAGCGGTCGGATCAGAAAACGTAACAGGGATCTCAATGCCATCAAGGCATTCAAGTCAGCACAGCATAGATGATGCGAAAGCAACTGCAGATGCACTGGGAATAAATTTCCAAATGCAGCCGATTTCAGATTTACATGATTCAGCAGATTCAGC
>WTIV01000258.1:8732-11136 GCA_011525095.1 Methanobacteriota archaeon | reverse complement strand
CTCGATGAGATGCTCAGACTACACATCGAAGAGGGATTGGACGCAACAGAAATTACAGCCAAAGGTCACGATGGTACGGTCGTTAGAGAAGTTCTCACTCGATTATCTAAGAATGAACACAAGAGATGGCAAATGGCGCCAGCCCCTAGGGTCTCAAAGCGTGCATTTGGCCAGGGATGGAGACAACCGTTAGCTGCACGTCATGATTGGCGTCAATGAATTACAATCCAATCATCGGTTAACTCTCCATATGCCCAACCATACATCTCGAGGCCAACGGCTGGGTCATCTCCGATGAAGTAGATCATTTGGTTGTCAAACCAAATTTCTCCTTGAGTACCCGCATCGAAATTACCGCCATGGTAATCCCAAAGCAAGACCATTCCTTCATCTCTAATTTCAACTAATTGACCACCCTCTGTTGGATGGTCAACAAGTCCGACCAACCTATCGTCTACGATTGTGAAATGTTGCGGAGTGGAAGAGTCCATTCCCAACGCATAGTCGGAATGTAGCCAGGCATCCCCTCCGTCACTTACACACAATTCGTAACCCAGTGAAGGAATTCCACATTGGAAGAATAACATGTCATCTTTGACAATGTATTGCGAGTTCAGGTTCACGATTGAGGTATTCATCTCAGAAAGTACCAATGATGTCGTGTTGAATGATACGAGGCCATCTGAGTCGAAGACTATGCTGCTACCAACAACGGTTGGAGTGACAATTTGTCCCGCTGTCGATTGAAGATTTGTAGTCATCTTTTCCAGTGTCGAAGAGTCAGAACGGTGTAATTGTGGGCCATCACTATCGCTTGTTGCGATGAACCAATAATATCCATCATGATAGACAGCATCTGATTTTAATTCAGCATTCAAGATAGTCCCATTGAGGTTGATACTTGCTCCCGTGCTGTAGATTAGGACATTGTTTGCTGCCGCTAAGTTAGAGAATGTGCCTGGAATTAGGGAATCGTTGTCACCAAACAACATCAAACCATTTCCATATTGCAAAACCAATTCATCATCGGTCGCAACTAGCCGGTCTCCTGGTTGAATTTGAGCAGACAAATTGGTTTCTTGCCATAGAGTTAGACCGTCAGTAGACCACAATTGCGTACCACCGCCATCGTTTGCGTCAAACCAGATTCTATCCTCATGAGCGATGAAGCCAAGGTTGGAGCCCGGAGCGAAATCAACGTTAGCGGATAATTGCTGCAAATTTCCATCTTGAATTTTGTAGAGTAAACAATTGCCGTCTCGAGCAGCTGCGAATATGAATAAGTCCGAAACTGCCAGTCCACCATTACATCCTGTGGAAAAGGAATTTCCTGAATTCGGATGGATGTCGGTCATTCTGCCCGAATCGAGTTCTTGGAAGCAGATATTAATGCTTGATTCTACTTCACCGCTAGTAGAGTTGTTTCCCATTTCAATAACCACGGCTTCTTGACAAGGACCGTAACTTCCGGTAAAGGAATCGATGAATGAGGAGACTCCAATTTCTCCGTCTGTGCCGTTGGTACCGTCTGTGCCGTTCAGGCCATCGGTTCCATTGTGCCCCCAATATCCTCGATTACCCATTGGCCCTGGTGGACCTTGAGTTCCATGGCATACGTTCTTGATGTCGGTTACCTCACCGGCTTCCAGTATTCCACTACCGTCGCTATCGATTCCGCTCTGAATGCTGAATCCGCCATCTTCACAGCCGTGTGTTCCATACAGTGACCCTGTTTTTGAGAGAGTTGTTTCTCCATCAACTCCTGACTCTAAACTCCCAATATCGCTGGTGTAATACAACGCAATACTGCTCAATACAAGTGATGCGATCACAGAGGATATCGCTAAAAATTTCAGAACCTTTTGCTTCTTTGTCGGTTTACTTTCCGCCATAATTGAAAAACCGACATCTAAGGTTTTGAGGCTATTCCCTACAAAGTGTTCATGGTAGTGTTGCTCTACCATCTCCTCATGGAGTTACCACCGGCACTCGAATCCATGCTTTCTGGGAGCGATGGGCCAACACGTCAAAAAGCGGCTAGGTTGGTGATTGACCTAGCAAAGACAGCAGGTGCAGAAGGCTTCATCGAAGTTAATCACAGTCACGTTTCCGGCGTCTCCGTAATTACTGGCGGACATGGGTTGAGGAGATTCCTTGCTGACCTTGCAGGCGACGGCAAAGTTGCGATTCCAACAACACTCAATTCAGCTGGTTGTGATAAGAGAAAGATGGAAGAAATGGATATTGATTATCCTGATTTCCTCGAGCAGCAATTCGAAATCATCACAGCTTATGAGCAATTAGGAATTGATTCAACACTATCCTGCACTCCATATGACAGAGGCATTGAACAAGAATCCGGAATCGCTTCATGGGCCGAATCAAATGCAGTTGCATTCTCTAA
>WTIV01000258.1:0-8632 GCA_011525095.1 Methanobacteriota archaeon | reverse complement strand
CGCTCACACAGTGAGATGGGTCAATTGATTCCTAACAATAGGTTGTGGGTTTTCACATCAGGTCACAATTACGAACTCGCAGAAGCAGACGGCTCGATTGGAATCTTGGAAGAAGCAGGAGCGGTGATTTTGCAAGATACTTGTCCGGAGGTTACTCCTTACAATCGTAATCACTACAATCACTTGATGACAAATTCTCTCAAAGCAGAGCATTATCTTACAAGCGGTTTGAACAAAATGCCAACCTCGGTTGGAACAATCCAAGATTGTGTAAATCACGCTTTCAATCCAGATTTGAGTGAAGGTCCTGTCGCCGAACTCAAACCCAAAGCTCAACCTCAACATGCCTCATCAAAGTCACTCCAATCCGGTGAATGCAAAATCACAGGCTCAGGACTAGACTCCCAGGGTGATTGGGTAGTGGAAGGAGAGGCAATGGTAACCGATGTTCCGATCACTTACCTTGGATACGTCAACCGAGATTCTGGAGTTATCGAGGAAGTCGGCCATCCTCTAGATGGACGAGCAATCGAAGATAAGATTCTGATTTATCCAAAGGGTTCTGGTTCCACAGTCGCTCCTTACGTACTCATGGGATTAATTTACACCGGTAAAGGTCCGAGGGCAATAGTGAATCGAGATGTTTGTTCTCTAACATTGCCTGCTTGTAGCCTTCTAGATATGCCATATTCTCATGGATTCAGCCAAGACCCCTGCATCGCAGTTAACGACGGTGACAAGATAAGAATCAGCAAGAATGGCGACCACGTTTCACTTGAAGTCCTCGAACGTAAGGGTGAGTGAATGCGAGTACTGGTCACGGGTGGGGCAGGTTTTCTCGGCTCTCATCTGGTTGATTCACTTCTCGAGCGAGGCGATGAAGTAGTTGTTCTTGATGACCTTTCAAGGGGACATAGGTCGCAGATAGATTCGAGTGCAAAGTTTGTTCAGGGAGACGTTCGGTCATCTGGTGATTGGGAAAAAGCATGCCAAAATTTCCAGCCGGAAGTAATTCATCATTTGGCAGCAATCAATGGGACCAGAAGGTTTCACAAAGAGGCAGATTTGGTCGTTGACGTCAATGTAAACGGCACACGTCTAGCCTTAGAATTTGCAAAACTATACTCCGCTAGGCTAGTTTTTTACTCATCTCCGGAGGCTTTCGGAGAACAGGAAAATATGCCATTATCAAATGATTCTAACAGTCTCTTTACTCCAGCACATCTGCACCAGCGCCACTCTTATGGCGCTTCGAAACACATTGGAGAACTGTTGTGCCAATTTGAAGCAAGAAAAGGGCTGGATGTCCGCATAGTTCGTCCATTCAATGTATACGGTCCAAGATTACACGGCGATGAAAACGGACAGGTAGTTTCCATGATGATGGAAGCATCTCCAATCGAAGTTCACGGTGATGGACTTCAAACAAGAAGTCTGACATGGGTTGGAGATGTGGTCGAGGCCTTCATCAAAGTAAGCACTCAGAAAGGCCTTGAAGGGCAAGCATTCAATTTAGGTTCAACAGATGAAATTTCAATGATTGATTTGGCAACAAAGATAGCACGACTTCGTGGAGTTGAACTTGTTTTCACAAAGCCGAATAATGGTGATAGCAAACGCAGATTACCAGATATTTCGATGAATGCTGCAATCGATTGGGTTGCAAAGAC
Source organism: Methanobacteriota archaeon (assembly GCA_011525095.1). Classification (GTDB taxonomy): domain Archaea; phylum Thermoplasmatota; class Poseidoniia; order Poseidoniales; family Poseidoniaceae; genus MGIIa-K1. Next base: position 6,962 of record WTIV01000258.1, on the reverse strand, counting down.
CTCGCTGGATGAGGGGCTTTCTCATCTCTTGTGATGAGTAGCAGTATGGGTCCAATCCATTGGTGTCGGAGTTAACTTATCCATTCCGTGCTGGCAAAGTAAAGCTAAACCGTCCTCTGGGGGCTGTTCAAATGGAACGATTAACTTCTCAACTCTCAGAGTAACGAGTCTTGCTACAGCTCCTTCAGGAAGTGCTCTATCTTCTACTAGTCTACACTTCATGATGACAACTGCTTGTGGGTGAACTGGCCCCTCTAAATCGATTAAATCCCATTCGCTACCTTCAATCGGCTTGCTAGCGAGATCAACATCTTTTGCAGCCCTCATAGTTGGTGCCAAGAATTGTAATTCACATTCCTTAGTCTCGATGAGATTTAGATAAGTATCTCTCATCTTTCCTTCTCTATTCCTAGATAGTGACATCACCGCTAACGGTGGGGTCGTAGATACCATCGACACACTCGTCATTGGTGCCACATTTTCTCGCTCACCATTACGGGTAGAAACAAGGGCAACAGGTCTTGGTGAAGCTGCTGCAGAGAACCACATCGACCTCGATTTGTGATCAAGGTCTTCAACATCAATTTCTATCTCTGCTTGAGAATAGTCCCGAACAAACCAATGGTCCAAATCGCCCTTCTCAACCTCTTCTAGGGCATACTGCGTATAGTTACGATAAGCATGCCACTCTGCGATGATTTCTGAATCATCACCTCGCTTTTCTTTCCTAGTGATAGATGCATCTGCATATTCCAAACATTTGCGAAGAAAATCACATACTGCTACTTTACTCATCCAAATCCCTCTTTGCGTTATATTCGCTTAACGTCATCATAAATCTAGCAGGATTACCAGCCCATACTTCTCTGGCTGGTACGTCAGATGTTACTACTGACCCTGCTCCTACAATGCACTCTGCATTTAGGACAGACCCTGCGACAATCGTTGAATTGGCGCCGATTACAACTTTGTTTTGCACAATTACAGGTTTCCATTTACCTCTTGAAGGGGGATACCTATCGTTTGTTAGAGTAGCATTGGGTCCTATGAATACCTCGTTGCCAATGGTACAGCCATCTGCTATGTACACACTTCCTTGGATTCTACAATCCTTGCCAATTGTAACATTTGAACCGATGTGTGAGAGTGCACCAATATTGGTTCCACTGCCGATTGAGTCTGACAAAATCAAGCATGGTTCCCATGCAATCGCATTACTTTGCAACACGATCTTTTGATTTTTGGAATCACTCATCAATTCCCAACTCTCGGGTAAGCATAGCTACATGCCCTTTCGCTTTCACATTGTATCTTGCAAAGATAAGGTTTCCATCTTCCCCGATTACGAATGTAGAACGAGCACATCCCATGTACTCTTTGCCGTAATTCTTCTTCATTCTCCATGTTCCGAACGCTTCGTGGATAGATCCATCTTCGTCCATTAGAAGGGGGAAGTTAAGTTCCTGCTTTGTTATGAAATTTTCATGGCTTTTCTCTGAGTCCTTTGAGACCCCAAATACCTTGTATCCATGAGCGGTTAACTTAGCCATATCATCTCTAAAGTCACATGCTTGTACAGTGCAGCCTGGGGTCGAATCTCGTGGGTAGAAGTAAAGGATTACCTTCTGACCTGAATGTAATATTTCTTCGAGATTATGTCTCTCGCCTTTGGAATCAAGTGCGTCAAAAGATGGTGATTTTTCTCCGGTTTCAAGTGTAATTGCTTCTGCCATGGTAAATCCGAAGAAGTTGACCCAAATCAAGGCTTTCATCTAGGGTTTCTGAACTCTGATTTCTCGCAGTAGAGCATTTATGCATTTTGCTTGAATTACACTGCGTTTTGCATAAAAACTAGGTGTGTTGGCGATTGTCTTATAATCCGCCCGGTTTAGAGTATATTCCATGGCAGGTGCACGTATGTCTAGGAGATGTCGCAAGTTTATGCGGCAAATCCACAAGGCTACAACTCGGTACTCGCTACAAGAAATCGCCTCGAGTATTCAGAGCGATTTAGACCGTAGAAATCTATCATATGAGGAAGCATTGAACCTCGGCAATATTTTGCAGGACAGGGCAGACACTCTTCCTGGCGACGAGATTGTCTACGCCGTCTCAGACCGTGACTCTTACAGGCGAACGCTCGAACTCTATCTTAAGGATGGAGTATTAACTCAAGCAGAACAACTCCTCCTCTGGGAAGAGAGAAGGCGCCTCGGGATTGCAAACGAAGTGCACAATCAACTCATGGAGCAACTACTTGCGGTGTGGACTAGGCAAGGCAAGTCGGTACAAATTCATGCATTCAAGGGAGGCATGGCAGATGTCTGAACGAAAAGTTGCTTTTGCAATGCTTGCAATACTAATGCTGCAAGTTTCTGTGCCTATCTTACCAGTAGATGCTACATCGGGCCGAACAACTCCAGATTTTTCGGTAACAGCGTTGACATTCTCTTCTGGAGGTTCGATTGATGACGCAGGGCAGAATATTCTCGCTCCTACGACTCACACAGTCAGAATTGTGGTGCAGAACATAGGCGTTGCATCTGGAACTGCAACATTGCAGATTTTGCATGAGACCACAGCTAATGCTGGCAATCCTACACTTCTGCAAACTATTGACTTAGGTACGATAGGTGCTGCGTCAACAACTAACCCTATTCTATACGACTGGACTGCATCATCCGGTGATGACCAAACATTGATTGCTAGAGTGGTTTCTTCGTCGGATTCAGATAATACGAACAATGAAATGGAGATAGATTTCGATGTAAAGATCCAAAATGAAGGTATAATTCTAGGGCACAATGTCCCAGGGCCTACACCTGGCTTTACTGACCTAAGATTAGGTCACACTTCTCACACATACGAAGTGACCGTCAGAAATGATGGAGTTACGGACCTAACTGCAGTATATGAAATCAATTTCACAGAGAATTCCAATCCTTCTAACCAATTTTCAGTTTGGTCTGACCAAGTAGGCGGCTCAGGGACATTATTGCTGGAGCCAGGAAATTTGCTAACACCTGCTTCGGGTCAAGCGATATCTGCTACATTCGATGCTTCTTCTATGCTTGGTTCTTGGACAATGGTTTCTAGGATTATATTCAACGGAACATCCTGGACAAACGAGTTAGTCGCTGATGTTTCGACTGTAACATTCTCCAATTACATCGTAGACCTGTCTACACCAAATGACAGATCCATCGAACCTGGTGCTACAACCAACGTTCTCTATGTTGTAACCAACCTTGGTGATGCAGACAACCTAGTTATCGAACTTGGCTCGGATTTGGGATGGCATGATAATTCTCAGGACGGTTCTTCGATTTCCGTCGCAGCCGGTGGCAGCAGAAACATCTTCGTTCCAGTCACCGTTCCAACAAATGCAGTCAAGCCAACAATTGAGAATGTATACCTAAACCTCTCCAGCGCTAATGGTTCCTACACCGCTAGAAGTGTTGGGCATGTGATGGTGGGTGACCAATATCAAGCTACAACAACTCCAGATGAGCCGAAATATTTCGTCGTACCCGGGACGCAGAACACCTCGATGTTCTCTTTACTTAATTCTGGAAATGTGCCATCGGCATTCAATGTAGAAGCCGGTCTTTCTTCAGCTGCTGATAATTGGGTCATCGAGTCAACAGTTAGCACAACAGGCGTCCTAGGAGTTGGGGAAAACGTTTCTATTCCGATATTGGTTACGCCTGCACCAATTTCGTCACCTCTTGATCCAGCAGAACGAAATGCAAACGGTGACGTTCTGAATCTCTGGGTTTCTGCAACGCCTGTTGGCGGTGGCGTCCCTACGCTAGGACAGGTAGAACTCGAAGTTAGACCTGTCATTGCTGTCGATCCTAATCCTGAACTAGATCTGATTGAACTTACCGCTCAGGAAATTCTCGACGCAAACGGAACTGGTGGAATCGATAAAATCGTATCCCTATCTGTGGAGGTAAGGCACAACCTAGGAGGAGGTGTTTCTGGGGGAATCGATGCAGATATTACAACATCGACTCCTACCTTTGCGGCGCTTAGCCCGGGCGGCGTTAACGAAGGAATGAGGTGGGGTACAGACGTAACTCCAAGCACAGTCACTAATCTACAGATTGGTCAAAGCCTTCAATCGTTCCTAGCAATAGATGGGCCAACTGACGAACTGCCTATGGCAGGAGAAGTAACTGTCTCAGTTACTGCAACACCTGTGGTCTCAAGCGGCTTATCCTCTTCCTTCAACGGATTGATTTCTGATGGCCTGACTAGGGACATTAGAATTGTAGTGCCTAGCATTACTGATGGTAAGATTGTAACCGAAGGCCCGCTTGATGCCGATGTCGGAAATCAAACAAACTTCACTTTGAGGTTTGCTAACACTGGTAACAACATGTCATCTTACAGACTGTCAATTGTTGACGACCTGCCGGAATTATGGTCTGCTGTACTTGAGACAACAGATCCTTCAAACCCATCAATTATTGCGAATCTTACTCCTTCAATGTCCGACCATCCAACAACAGGGGATGCCCACATTTCCAACGTCACACTGAGAGTAACCACCGACCCACAGGCCCCGGCAGACACAATGCAACCCTTGACAATAAGGACGGAGGATAGAGAGTCAGGCGAATTAATCTCTCTCAGTACAATCTACATTCGAGTTGAGGAATCGATTAACTTCGAACTAATTCCTACCAATCATACAGTTGACTTATCGCCGTACGAGGCCCCCCTGACTAGAGTTTACATCAATAATACAGGGAACGTTGCAACTACCTATTCAGTATGGCTGGACGATACCCAAGCAAACGATGTTGACTTCATACTAGAATCGCCAACAGAAGTTGTGGTGGGCCCAGGCTACTCGGAGGCTGTAAAAATACGCCTGAATCCTGATTTCGAAGCAAGTGCTGACGAGCTTCACATGGTTACTCTGTGGGTAAAAGCAATCGGAGGCATGAATTTATCCGCTAGTGTAGTTGCTAACGTAACTGAAGATCACGCCTTGGCAATCGAAGTACAGCAATTGATATCGGTTACTCCGGGTGTCGATGAGGTAATACAAGTTACGTTCAACAATACTGGTAACTTGGAAGAGTTCCTGAACGTGTCTGCTGTAATTGAGGGAGGATGGAGCCATAGTTGGGAGCAAGACCAGATTACTCTTCCAATCGACGGTACTCTACAAAATGATTTGACAGTTAACGTCCCTGCATTAGGTGGAACTTCTTTACTGGCAAACGGAGATGTTCACAATGTAACCATCTCATTGTACCATGCAAATAACGGCGATTTCCTTGCTGCAAGAACTATTCAACTCATTGTTGCGCCAGTTTTCTTAGTCGAGTTTGATGACTGGCCAGATGTAGCAAAATACAGCCGGCAAAGCGAAGTAGACTGGCGAGTGAAAGTAAAGAACGTAGGAAACAAAGACGTCACTGTGACTGTTGATTATGATATCTTGAAGCCCGGATTAGAAATTAATTCCTTAGATTGGAACTTGGAAGACCCTGCGCCAAATTCTCTCTTCTTGCCGGTCGGAGTCAATGTTATGCTGAATTTCACCGTAACTGCGGATAAGTTCGAACCAGACATTTTCACCGAAGCATTACTGCGCGTAACTTTGACTCCAAACGACTCTGAAGTTACAGGTTCAGCAGTTGCGGAAACCGCACTAAAGATGTCAAGACTATTCGCATACCAAGACTACAAACTTGGATTACCGCCTAGTGATAATTCAAACATGACTGAAGAGATTACGTGGTCACACATCCCGGGATTAGCTGGAAGTTCTGCTGTAGAGTATATGATTGAATTGTGTGATGCTGAGAGAAGAATCAATACATCTATTCTCAACCTAGGTGGAGGTGATTGGAATTGGTCTTTCGCTTTGGAGGTCGACGGTGAGAATCAGATTCTCGACCTATCAAACGATTGTGAAGGTAGTGCCCATTCGGTGATATCACTTCCAATGAGGCAGGAATATGTTACAGATAATCCACTTAGGGTCGTGATTGATACACCGAACCGTCCAAATATTCTGAAAAACGACGGTTATGACCTAACTTTCAGATTATATCATCCAGACGAGCATAACGGGTTCACAGAGTATACTGAAGCAACATTTTCATTCTACTTCAAGACCGAAGCACTCCTCACTATTTCTGAATTCGATTATGGGTCTGAGGATTTGATGGAAGGCACGACTTCGATTATCACAGCCACAGTAAGCAACATTGGGACTTCTGTTGCTTTGGATGTCACGTCCACACTGGTTTGTGAGGGTGTTCAAGTGACCGACCCAGTTTATTCTCATGGCATGATGCCTGGTGACTATTCGACGACAATTCAATGGGAAATAGAAAGCGACCACTTAGACTGGTGGGCACAATCAACCGATGTCAAGTGTGAACTAACGGTAGAGGGTATGGATTGGAATGGAGCCCCCATTGAGCCGAAATCAATAACAAGAGAGACGTCGGTAAACTCGTGGTCTCCTGGTGTGACTGTGTCATTCATAGCAGTTCTAGTCTTGATCGGTGCATCTGTCGGTCTGCTAAGACTAGTTGGGCAAAATGACAAATTTAGATTGGCTGCAGTATATTCTGGTGTGCTTGGCCTTGGATTCGCTTTCCATCTCATGGACTTAATTTCTAGCGATTGGGGAGGTCCTGTGATTCTCTTCTTAGCTGCTCTCTGGGTTTGGATCATGACATGGAAGTCAACTGTGGAATTCCAGTTAATCCACGAGGATTATCAACGCGCAAGAAAGGGAATCAGTACTTTGTACAGCGACCACTTTGATGTCCTATCGAATGCTAAGCGTCAGTTAACAATAATATTGGCAATGCCTATTCTGGGTATGATTGGAGTAATTCTGGGTGTACCTCCTCAAATGAGTCCTGACTCAGCAAATATGTTCAGTCTAGTATCATATCTGGTAATCGTGATATTCGGTGTGACAT
>WTIV01000205.1 GCA_011525095.1 Methanobacteriota archaeon | reverse complement strand
ACTCCTGAATCATTGGCAGAACTCAGGACTGCATTTGGACCAGATAGTCTAGTCACTGCTGGAAACGCAAGTGGAGTAGTTGACGGAGCAGCTGCTGTTGTAATCAAGTCAGCATCCAAGGCTGAGGCTGATGGAGACAAGCCATTGGCTAGAATCGTTTCTTGGGGAATTGTAGGTTTAGAGCCAGCAATCATGGCATACGGTCCCGTACCTAGTAGCCGTCTTGCACTAGAGAAGGCAGGATTAGGAATCGATGATATCGACCGCTGGGAAATCAACGAAGCATTCGCAGGTCAAGCCGTTGCTTGTGTCAAGGATTTGGGCTTGAATGTAGAAAAGGTGAATGTCAATGGCGGAGCAGTTGGTCTAGGACATCCTCTAGCAGCTACTGGTACTCGTCTAGTGCTCACCTTGGCTCACGAGTTGAAGCGTTGTGGTGGAAAATACGGTGTTGCAACCGCATGTATTGGCGGCGGTCAAGGAATTGCAATGGTAATTGAATCACTTTGATTACCATTCAATAGGAGTTCCATCGAATTGAACATAGCGGCCGGTTAACTCTAATGTCTGCTCTTCAATTCTCTCAATTATTCCAGATACGCTTTCTTCAACCGAAAGAGGTGCGTTAGGACCACCCATATCGGTTTCAACCCAACCTGGATGCATAATCAAGATTGATATTCCCTGATTTTCCAATTCGTTTTTCATCGCCATGGAGAACATATTCAGCGCTGTTTTTGAAGCTCTGTAAGCATAAGATCTCCCACTCATGCAATCACTTATCGAGCCCATCAAGCTGCTCATCATAACTATCTTTGAACCTGATTTCAACTTGCTCTCAAATTTCTGAGTGACGAGTACAGGTGAGATTGAATTTACCTCAATAACCTCCATTGCATGTTGCATATCAATCTCAGATATTGATTGCCAGCGCCCATCCGAAACACCAGCATTGTTGATTAAAACATCAACACTACCTTCGATTGAAGAGGCAAATGACTGAACATCAGTTGCATCCCTTACATCTAATTTGAATGTAGAAAGATTTGGGTTGTCTATTTCTTCAAGCCCGCCCACATTATTGCGGTATGTTGCAAAAACTCGATTTCCTTTTGCCAGAAATTGCTTACATAATTCTAGACCTATGCCTCGGTTTGCACCAGTTATCACAACAGACTTCATGCTGTTACGAATAAATTGAATCAAATAATATTTGATATCCCTAATCTAAAGTCCTGCAGCGATTAATCCCATAGAGATCCACGCACCGGCCATTGAACCAAGGTTAGTAAGAGCAGTGACTAGTAAAATTCGGCCAGCCCTATTGGTCCAGAACAACTTTGCAGAATCCAATTTTAGGAATTCAGTCAAGTCCTCACCAGTCGGTTCCTTGACTTTCATTTGTGCATAACCAGCGAACCAACCTGCTGCTAATGCGGGATTGAGGGATGTGATTGGAGATGCGATTGCTGCAACAAGAATTGCTACTGGGTGGCCGCCTGCCAGCATACAGAAAAGTGCTGCTCCAATGAAATTACCAGCAAACCAGTAAATTCCATTTTCTTTTATTGAGGCTAAATCACCATTGTATGCGAACCATCCTAGCAGACCAAGCAATACTAGAGGAATTGCATAAGAGATGGATTTCAGCAATCGTCCACCCTTTGGTACTACGGAGAGGTCGGCAATTCTTTCCTCACTCGGTTCGACTTTTTGTTCAAGTAATTTTGAAACTCCATCCAAATGACCTGCGCCTAATACTGCCAGAACCTTTCCTTCTGAGCGAATGGCAGAAATTTTCCTCGCAATGAATTCGTCTCTTTCATCAATTAGTACAGAACCGGCTCCAGGTGAGACTTCTCGCAACTCTTCCATCAACGAAGTAAGTAAGTCCTTATCTGCAAGCATCTGTTCTAATTCCAACTCTTCATCTGAGTCTTCTTCAGCGAGCAATGCCCACATTAAGCCGAACTTTTCTTTGAAACTCATCTTATTCCATGCTCTTCGTAGAGTGGTCTGAATGTCCCGATCAACCAATTCGACTCTGAGTTCTGCTTCATTGGCAACTTCCACAGCAGCTAGTAACTCTGCTCCAGGTTGCTGACCTTCATCTAGACCCAATTTCCTTTGTTCTGCAGCGAGCAGAGATTGAAGCAAAACCATTGGAGCTTTACCTTCTTTGATTACCTTGAGAAGACCCTCTCTGTCAAGCCTTTTCTCTTGGGTCAATGCGTCATGCCTTCCTTTGCATAATTCCACAGCGACAATATCTGGCTTCCAATCCTCGATATTTTCCTTAACAGCCTCAACAGATGCTGTTGCAACGTGAGCAGTCCCTAGGAGTCTCAAGTTCTCATCGACATCTATAATTGGAGCGCCCATTTACTCGCCTCCAAAAGTACTCTTGAGAATCTTTGTTATCGATTCCATTGCTTCTTGTGGGTTTTCGCAACCTAATTCTTCAAACGGAATTTGCCCGCCAGCAAGCGCTTTGTGTCCTCCTGCGCTTCCCTTCTCAAAGGTTCTTGCAAGAATTCTTCCTACGTGCACTGAATCATCACTTGAGCGAACTGAGAGAATGACTTTTGAGAGTCTAACGCCATAAGTTATGACTATTTTCACACCTTCTGTTGGAAGGAGAAAATCAGCGACTTGTGAGAGTGCGTCTCTGTCTGCCATCTCTGTGATTGGCACAAGCATAAGGCCGTCATCAAATTCAGCATCTGTGAGTGCCTGTTTGAAAATAGATAGAACCTCTTGGCTTCTTGGTGGGCTCTCAAAAGATCGCATCATGTCCCAATCAACCCATGCTCCAAGCCATGACAGGGCACGTAAGTCCACAGCATTGAATGAGCGTGTAAATCCTAGAGTGTCGGTCCTAATTCCAAATGCAAGAGCGGTGGCGATGTCTGAGTTCATCTCAACTCCAGAATTCATCAAAACTGAGGCGATTAGAGATGAAGTCGCTGCAAATTCTGAGCGAACTAATATCACATCTCCAGCAGGTCTTTCTTCACTGGTGTGATGGTCAATTACTATGTGAGGAACGCAATTTTCTGGTAGGACGTTATTAGCACCTGGATGGCTGAAATCAACGCAGATTACGATGTCCGATTCCTTCAGAAGGTCTTCTATTTCCCAATCCAGGATCAATTTCCGGACTTCCATGTTGAGAAGTCTTACCATTGCTCTGTTTTGCTGATGTTCAATCATTCCGCCGTGAATAATTGTAGACGTGTGCCCCATGGAGTCACAAAGGTGCTTCATTGCGAGTGCACTCGCTAAGGCATCAGGATCGGGATTATCGTGACACACAATCAACACTTTGGAGGCAGATTCTGCTTCAAGTCGACGTAGTACCTCTCTTGCACCTTGCTTCCTATCGATTGAGCGAAGCCTATCCTGTATTGCTGAAGTTGTCAAATCTTCTATTGATACCATCTCTGCTCCATCCACATCGATAGTAGATAGAATCGGAGTATTCGGCCACCTGTTCTTCAATTCCTGAACAGGGTCATCGTCACAGATTATCTCTTCAAGAAGCAAAATTGCTGTGGGAGTAACTTCAGGAAGTGGCATTTCATGAAGTTCCATCTCTGTTGGGAGTGCTACAATTTCAACATCCTTCATTGGAACAAGTTGTTCTGCTAATCCGATAATTCGGGCGATTGAACGTTCACCAATCCATTCTGCTAGTCTTACCGCAATTGGGTCGGAGCCGAAAATTAGGAACACGTTTACTCCTCCAGTCTTTCGAGTACTGAAAACAGGTCAACATGCTCTCTAACATCATGAACTCTGATGATGTCAATACCATTTTCGAATGCTTTTGCAGCGACTGCAAGGCTTCCTGCCAATCTGTTTTCGGTTTTTGGTTGGTCGCATATTTGTCCTATCATGGATTTTCTAGAAACTCCCCAGAGTATGGAATATGGTCTAAGTTCAAGGCTGGACTTTAGAAGAGAAATATTGTGTTCCAATGTCTTTCCAAAACCGATTCCTGGGTCAAGATGTATCTTGTCCATAGAGTGCCCACGTTCAACCAATTCCCTTGCTTTGGATAGCAGGTATCCATTGACTTCAGATGCAACATCATCGTATGTAGGATTGTCTTGCATATTTCCTGGTTCTCCAAGCATGTGCATTATGCAAACTTCGCATTCGGATTCAATTACCAAATCCATCATCGCACTATCTCGCAGTCCGCTTACATCGTTGATCATCTTAGCTCCAGCTTCTATGGCTTTGCGAGCAACCTCGACATTTCTTGTATCAATCGAGACGTTTGTTACCTTCGAAAGTTCTGAAATTATGGGGATTACTCTGCCTATTTCTTCTTCTATAGATATGGGTGTTGCACCTGGCCGAGTTGACTCTCCACCAACATCAATCCAATCTGCACCGTTTTCAATCATTTCAAGGGCTCTTTCCACTCCTCCCTGTCTAGATGATTCATGGAAGGAATCGGGTGTGGCGTTAATGATTCCCATTACTAGAGGTCGGCGATTGCCACCCCCCTCATAGACTGCCATGTTAACACCCCTGCCTGCGGCAGGTTTTATGAGATGC
>WTIV01000181.1:8460-18649 GCA_011525095.1 Methanobacteriota archaeon | reverse complement strand
ATGTGTTGAAATGTATTGTTTCCCATGTTTCCGAATCTCCGTCTGATACTTCTCTATCATTACGTTGACAAGTATCTCCTAATTCATCGGTTATCGTCCATGAAAATTTTACTGATTGGCCTCCGCTAAAGTCATTCAATACGCTTGGATTAGTTACTTCGGATTCTACTTCAATCATTACAGGATGCTCACCAGCATTATCTGGAATAGGATTGAAATCCAAGGACTTGGGTTCTGAGGTGGAATTTTCAAACCACAATATCCTGAGATCAACGCTAATCTGAGATACCATTTTCTCAGTTAATCCTGCCTCGCTGACGGCGTAAATGGTGAGGTTATACTTTCCATGAGACTGGAAATTTACGGTTAAAATCGGGCCATCTTCCAGAGATTTTTCTATCGCACCACTTCCGTCATTTTTGTCAACTCCAATGAGTTGTAAATCAGTGATTATATTTGAGAAGTCAAAATCAATCGAAACACCACTAAGGGAATCTAATTCCCCATCCGAATAAGTCTCTATGATTGTATTGTTACTGAAATCGAATTCGACATTCAAATCGAATCCGTCATCGCTTTCATCAAGGAATGTACATCCAGAAAATGCACCTAATAGAATTACAGAGAAGACAACTGGTTGTACACGCCCTCTCATAGAATCCCTACCTAACTCAAGTCTATAAATCCCAATTTTTATTGTTCAGAGATAACATGAGTAACACACTTCATTCATGCGATAGATTAAACTGCGTTCTATGATGTAACACATATTGAGCCACATGCACGCTAAGCGTAATCGAGACGATGCTAGTCAAGGCATCAGTGCAATGATTGTATTCATTGCAATAATTCTCATGAGCTCGGTAATCTCAGCAGTGGTAATTGGATTTGGAGAGAAGGTCTTCTCAGAGACTAAAACCGATGCCCAAGAAAATGTTCCAAGCGTCAAGGGAATTGTCAACATAGTTATTCTAGAAATTTTCACACTAGGAGCAAACGACGAAATTCACATCGTCTTTGAACTTCCATACATCGAAGCGCCGGTAAGCGATGAAAACGTTGCTTGGGTAGTTATGTGCCATCCTGCGGGTACAAACAATGTCGCATTTGATGAAGGCGATTTTACTATAGCAACAGAATTGGATGGTGATGGCCGCACAGCCTTGCCGTTGACTGAATTCCAGACCGCGGTTACATATCGAATGATAATGACACTTACTGAGTGTGACCTAGAAGATGTAGATTCGGCATCATTGGTATTGATGGTCGATAGGGGTAGAACCCAAGAATGGGAAATGAACATCGGTAGTGCTCCTTACCAGGGCCAAGATTTGAATTGAGGTGCTATGAAATGAGGAGGCTGCGAATCGAATCGGATGACAAATGCACCATGGGAATCGGCGCCATGATTGTTTTCATTGGCATGATTATGTTCGCATCAATTGTGTCGTTCACAATTATACACCTCACTGAGGAGTTAACTCAACATTCTGAAAATTCGGCAGAGGATGTTAGAAGAGATTTCGCAAATTCCGTAATCATCACTGGGGCATGGGTTTACGACGATTACGATGACATGCTCTTCATGATGGAATTTGGTGCTACTGGAGAACCGATTGCACGGGTAGACGTACTCTACGTTCTTACATGCACAGAATCTGATGGCGATTTCTTTTACAGGTCCGCAGCGCTAGGTGATTCAAATGGTGGTTCTGCGATTTACGTCTGGGAAGTTGGAACTGACGACCCGGGTACTGCAGGTTTTGCTAACGTTAACAACTTCGAGCCAGGAGCAAGGTACTTCTTCACATTGGATGGTGGAACGCAAGATGATCCGACCGAGGATTTTTGCGGACCCGTTCACCTAGACAGAGAAAACATCGATGCGAGGTTGTGGTTACACATTCCAAATGGACCGTCAACTCACCAGATTCTTTCACTATCTAATGGCAGAGAGATTGGTTCTCAAATGATTTGATTACAACCAACTCGCGATTAATTCTGGCTGAGTCAAGTAGAATGTAAGTGCTGCACCTGCCATCATCATCATCCAAGCACCAATTGCCTTGATTAGACCAGTGGACCTCCTCAAGATATTGATGAAACGCTGCTGTCCTAATCCAACGACTGTAGTGACTGCGATCATTAGTAAACTTACAGACAACATCAGACCTGCAAGACCTGTCCAAGTTGCAGTTCCGCCTATGAGCGCAAGGTACGCTATGAAAGGAATAACTGCTGCTGCAGTACAATCTATTGATGCCGCAGAGTAACCAATACCCCAGAGGTACATATTTCGCTTTGGAGTAAAGCGGTCATCCATCTCTGTTGTAGAATACTTGTCAACCAGATTTTGAACGAACCCAAGCAGGTGGGCTGTGCCGCCGGTTAGCATGAACGCTCCTAACACAATTAGCAAAATTGCAACTGCTAGAGCAAAGTAATGTAAAACTCCAGACAGATTGATGAAACTACCTAGACCGAGAATAATGATACCGATTAGTGCGAAGAAGGTCAACTGGCCCAATGCAGCAAGGCCTCCTAATATCCAATGTGCAGGCATCCTACTTTCCAACTTACCAGCTTCGATTAGTTCGTCTTCACGCTGACCTAGTCCAACGTAGTATGAAATGTATCCAGGAAGAATAGGGAATGCACAAGGTGAGAAGTAAACTAGGACACCTAGTAGAAGTCCCATCGTGAAAATCGCACCTGCTGAGCGGTCTACCTCTGCTAGAGAGAATCTCAAATCTGCTGCATCACCTTTCGCTGCTGCTAATACTGCGCCATCGAAGTCACCCCAACCGCCAGTTGGGGTTCCTGAACTTTCCTTGGCAACAATGTAACCTTCATGGTCTATTACTAACGCAACTGGAATGGCCTGTGCTTGATACTCTTCAACCATATCTCCTCTTGTGAATTCAACGATTTCCCAGGTAACATTACCTTCTAGTGTGGTCTCAATTGTGAAATTGACAGATGAATTTTCTAGGATTGTTATTTCTATGCCTTCCACATCTACATCTTTGTCGTCATTGTCGTGCAGACCTTCGCCAATATCGAAGCATGAAACCTCTTTTTCAGATGAGTTGACTTGTGCTTCAATACAATATGTGCCATCATCCAGGTCAACTTCTGAAGAGTTTACGCCGGAATGGATGACATCTGATTTCAATACAGAATCGGTGTCACCGGTGGCTACTATCCAAGGCATATGAGAAGATGATTCAGGGTCACCAAATGTTTCATTTAGCATCTCAAGAGACTCGATTGAGTACCACATACCCACTGAGATTACAATGATTTCATAATCGCCATCATAATCTCGCCAGTCATCGATTTTCAACTCCAGATGCTCCTGAACTAGATGACAATTAGCACAGTCAATCGCCATGAAATCTAAGACTACAACTTTACCTCGATGGTCTGATAATTTGAACCAGCCTGTTTCATTGACATATTCGCTTTCTTCAGTCAAGCGATTTACTGTTTCAACCTCGAAATCAGGTGCTAAGCGAATGTTATCTCTGTCAACACCATATCCAGAAGAAGCGATATCAAACATCGAAAGACCAGCATAGCCGATTATTGAAAACAGGACAATTCCGATTCCCAAGGCTTTCCAAGTTGTTGAATCTTTGAAAACTCCGAGGTCTACCCCGAACTTTTCTTTTAGACCCATATTACGACGGTGGCGTGGGAGAGTTATCAAAGTCACGCAGAATTTTATTTTCTATTCAACTTAGATGTGAATTTTTTTTGCCAGCCCACAATACCATTTTGAAACAAATTGCACCAACAATTACCCCGACTGCTGCGCATAGGTAGAGCCATACTGCTTCATCTGCTCCTGCTATTGCAGCATCGATCAAGACGTAAAGAAGTAAAACACCTGAAACCGCACCTATCGCGCCACTGATACCAAAACCAGCGGCGATCATTGCAGCCTTCTGGAGGAGTTTCACGCTCCTACGTAAACTATCACAGTGATAAGGATTGAGGATTTGATTTATCCTACGTGTTCTAAATCCCTCGACATCGAATACAATCGGTAAAGAGCATCATTATCGATTAACCAATCTACTACTGCAGCAGGTATTGAATGAAGCATCACTTCCCTCAGGCCATCGGTCTCATAAACTGTTGAAAGCATTTTCAGGGTTGCTCTCACCCTCCATCCTTCGTATGAATCACGGTTAGTCAATTCCACCCACTCCACTGGGAAATCTGAATCTTCGTAGAGTTTTTTTGTACCCTCGTCGCTGGTAACCAGTGTACCATCGCCGTGAAATTTTGTTGCGTGTTCAACCCAGTTTGGAGGGTCGTTAATATCTGGGATTTGAACTATATTTGCCTGTCTTCCATCTAGCCATACACGGATCATTTCTTCCCTTTCGTCAGCGGTCCAGGGATTATCCATGGTTGAATCTGCCTGACTCGAACCTATCGCAATGGTTGTATCTCCCTTTTCTAATGCTGCCTCGACCAAATGGGCATGGCCCTTGTGAAATGGTTGAAACCGACCAAGAACAATGTGCATGCAAATCACTCAAAAATACGATTCAACGTCGACTTCTGGTAGGTCAATTTCGAAGTCTTTGAAACATGAAATCATTCTCTTGCAACCTTCAATCATTTCACTTACTGGAGTTTCTCCCATGCTTCCAATTCTGAACATCTTTCCTTTGAGATGGTCTTGCCCACCAATTACCTGAGTGGAATATTCTTCTTTCAGCCTTGTACGCCAATCATCATTGATTCCTTCCGGATACAAAATTGCAGTTACTGTAGTAGAGCGGAAAAATTCGTCAGCGAGTAGTTCGAATCCTAAATCGAGGAATAATTTCCTGACTCCTTCTGCCAACATTTTACATCGATTCCAACGGTTTTCTAGACCTTCTTCTTTGAGAGTTTCAAGAGCAGCAGCCCAACCCATAGCAGGATTAATTGCAGGCGTCCACGGAGTTTGGTCATCACTACCTTTCTTGAGAGCTGGAATTATGTCAAGGTAGTAAGTTGGATTAGAGTCGTCTTGGTTTCTTATTGCAATACATCTGTCAATAAACCGTTGATTTACTGCTATTGCTGCAATTCCACTCGGCCCTGCTGTGCACTTCTGAGCACCAACTACCACCGCCTCTGCACCCCATTCTTCTGGATGGACCGGCAGTCCACCTACGCTTGTGATTCCGTCTAGAATAAATGCTACACCGTGGCGCTGACACATCTCGGCTAATTCTGCTGCATCTTGAGTAATACCTGATGAAGTCTCGTTGTGACAAATTGCTAGAGCTTCCCAGTTTCCTCTTGCAAGTTGTTCTTCGATTTCACCAAAATCGAATGCACGCCCCCATTCATATTTCAGATGCTTCACGTTACAGAATCTTGCGCCCATCTCCGCAACTCTTTCTCCGAATTTGCCGTTTGTAGGAACAAGTACTCGGTCGTTAGGTCTGAAGCGGTTAGCCATCACCATCTCCATTGCAGCAGTTCCAGAACCTGATACTGTGATGACCTTGTAGCCATCATCTCCTGACCAAGACTCATTTTTTCTCTTATCAGAGGATGGGCTCAAATTGAAAGCATATCTCAAGCCGCTGTTCAGCCTAGCCATAATGTCTCGAAATTCACTACCCCTTGCGGTTATGGCAGGTGTAGATAGAGCCTCTAAACAGGCAGAATTCATTCTTACCGGTCCGGGAACTAGGAAGCAGTCTCCATCGTGGCTCATGTCAGAGGCTGTGCGCGCCCAGTTCAATAACTGCACTACCAACCGTGTTTGTCAAGAACCTAGTCCGCTTGGGACAAACCATGCTGACAGTGGGCGTTGCTATGTTGCAAGGCGCACGCAATGAGCACATGTACTCGCTAAGAAAAGCTGCACAAAATCTTGATATGGAAATTTCAATACGAGAACTAAGGAAATCAACCGATGTTGACGGTGTTGATGCGATTGTCCTTCCTGGTGGTGAGTCGACTGCAATGAAAATCGCAAGTCGCTCAGAGAACCTGTACAATGAGATTTGGCAAAGAGCCAGAAACGACTCTATTCCTATTCTCGGCACTTGCGCAGGTGCAATTTTACTCTCTCAACAGGGGCTAATTGAAACAGAGATTGAAAGGAATGCCTTTGGCAGGCAGAAAGACAGTTTTCAATCAGAAATTCGTGTTAGTGTCGGCAATAACGAGAAGTTTCAGGGTGTTTTCATTCGAGCTCCTCGATTCTTGAAAGGAAGTGACCATCCAATCGCATGGCTAAGTGATGAGGTAGTGGGTGTACGAGAAGGCAGAATTATGGCATTGACATTCCATCCTGAGTTGACAGAAGATTACCGATTCCATGAGTGGTTACTGTCAGAAGCAAACCATACAAATTGAACTCTGCAAACCGCTTACTTCAAACCAAAGACACGGGAGCGAATAATCGTGCAACTTCAGATGGCGACAGAGATTGCTCCCCCTGAACAGGGTGAAGCAGAAGGTTGCATTCAGTGCCAAATGGGAAGCAAACTCGTACTATTTGTCACAGGAAAATGTCACTGGGGTTGCGATTATTGTCCTCTATCTGACAATAGAAGAGAAACCCCCGACATGTTTGCTAATGAAAGGCGATGTTCTAATTTCGACGAGGTTATCGAAGAAGGCAAGGCTATGCGAGCAACTGGAACTGGGATTACTGGCGGAGACCCAATGCTAGACTTTGACAAAACTGTGCTAGCCATCAGAGAACTGAAAAAGGCATTTGGAAATGACCATCACATCCACTGTTACACCTCGATTCCAATCAAACCAGACCAAGCAAAAGAACTCGGAGAGGCAGGACTCGATGAGTTGAGATTCCACCTTCTAGACCTGAGTTTGGAGAGGTATAGCGAATCGGTAAATGCAGCAAATGAGGCAGGAATTACAGTTGGCATTGAGTTACCTGCTGAGCCTGATAAGGAAGAGAAACTAATGAATCTCTTGACAGAACTAAACGACTCAGCGGTTGAATTTCTAAACCTAAACGAGTTAGAGATTACAGTTGGAAATCAGGGAAATATGGATGTTCGAGGGTTCAACCTTGCGGGGGGAATCACCGCCGCAGCAGAAGGTTCTGCAGAATTGGCAATCAAGTTGAAAGAAGCAGCAGAGGGTATGAGTTTTCACGTCAAATTCTGTACTGCAAATTTCAAAGATGCAGGGCAGTTAAGAAACAGATTTAGACGGAGAGGAGAGGCTACTTTGCGACCGTATGAGATATTGTCAGATGACGATACTATTCTCTTTGGCGCAATTCCTTGTTCGCTTGAAGATGCATCTGACGATGTTAGAGAATTATCCGAAACGCTAGGCCTTATGGATGGCTGGATAAGATATGATGCATCCAGCCAAAGAATCGAGATTCCACTTTCAGCAGCTGAAGATGTTGCTGAACACCTCAATGTACCAGTTCAAATGATTGAGGTTCATCCAACTCACGAGAGATTGGAAGTCGGTGTAGTTCACCTCAACGAAGTCAGGTAAATGGTTTCAAACTGAGGTTTATACTAACCAATTCAGGCATCATCCCGATGGCAGTGGACGTTTTATGGTTCAAGAAGGACCTGAGGGTCAAAGACCATCAGCCATTGATCGAGGCTGCAAAATCGTCTAACAATCTTTTGTGCTTATTCCTAGTTGAACCAGAGAGGCTTGAACTAGATGACACTGACCACATACACATCGAATGGGAATTAGATAATGCAGAAGAATTGGCAAAATCACTCACAACAATCGGTGGCCACCTTCACATTAAATGTGAAAATGCAATTACGGCACTACAATCCATTCACGAGGAATTTGAAATTGGTAGAATCCTTTCACATCAAGAGACTGGAAACTCTTGGTCTTATCAAAGAGATCTACAAGTGAAACAATGGTGTACTTCGAACAATGTTGAATGGTTGGAGTTTCCTAGTAACGGAGTGATCAGGGGATTAACCGACAGAGACCTCTGGAAAAAGAAACGTGACTCTAGAATGAGAATCGAACTTCAGAGTCCTCCGAATCTCGAAAACAAATGCATACCAACCTCAAACACATTCGACCGAACATCAATCGGATTGAATCCCAGAAAACTTTCCCTTCACCGAGAGCCCGGAGAAAGTGCCGCTGCAACTCGTTTAGCGGATTTTCTAGAACGCGAAGCAAAAAATTTCCAATGGGGAATATCCAGCCCTGTAAATGCAGTAAAATTCGGTTCGGGACTATCTCCATATCTCACCGTAGGCGCAATCTCAATGCGCAGAGTCGTCCAAACAACAAATGACAGAATGCATGAAATTAGGAGTAATCCAAGTATTGTTGACGATGCAAAAATGTGGTTGAAAAGTCTAGCATCCTTCAGGAAGAGATTGGCTTGGAGATGTCACTTCATTCAAAAATTAGAGATGGAATCAGACCTCGACCTAGTAGCTCAGAACAAAATAATCGACTCGAATTTGAACCGAGTAATGGATAAAGAGAGGTTCATCAGATGGAAAACTGGTACAACAGGCTGGCCATTCCTTGATGCTTGTATGCGACAATTGGCTAGCACAGGATGGATAAATTTCCGAATGCGAGCAATGATTATGTCTGCTGCATCATACAATCTGTGGCTCCCCTGGAGAGAGACTGGGTGCCATCTAGCAAAGCAATTTATCGACTATGAACCAGGAATACATTGGTCTCAAGTTGGAATGCAATCGGGAACAACAGGAATAAACACGATTAGAGCGTACTCAATGACTAAACAAGGTAAGGACCAAGACCCTGAAGGAGATTATATTCGAAAATGGATTCCTGAACTCTCAATGGTTCCAACGAAATATATTCACGAACCCTGGAAAATGCCGATTGAAGTTCAAGAGAACGTTTCCTGTCTAATAGACACGCACTATCCTTCACCGATTGTCGATGAAGTCACAAGTAGAAAAGAAGGTGTGAATAGAAGTTATGCTGCTAGGTCTACAAAGGAATCTAGAACTCAAAGCAAACTAGTGTTGCAAAAGCACGGTAGTAGGACTAGGCCTAGAAAGAGAAGGCCGAAGAAAGACAAATCAGTTCAACAAAAGTTGTTCTGAATTCACTGGTCAGAAGCAACTACCACTCTCGCTGGAATCAAAACCCTGTCCTTGTACATGTATCCAGCTTCCAACTCATCAATGACCTGGTTTGCTGGGAAGTCATCAGATGGCGGAAGTGTGGTAATCGCCTCCATCTTTGTTGGGTCGAATTTTTGCCCCTTTGCCTCGATTTTCGCCACTCCATCTCCAGATAACTCCGACCACATCTTTGAGCGTATCAGACTCAATCCTTCATCTTCGTTTACAGACAATGCCCTATCGATATCACCGAGGACACCGAGCATCTTGCGAGCCATACCCATGCCGCCATATTGGATTGCAGTAGCCTTTTCAGACATCAAACGCTTTCTGACATTCTGAATCTCAGCATCTCGATATGTGATTTCTTTTTCTGCTGCTTCTGCTCTCTGAATTGCTTCGGTAAGTGGGTCGACTTCTTCGACCACCTCGACTTCTTCAACCTCTACTTCGACACTTTGTTCGACAACAGGATCTGCATCATCTACAACTACCTCGTCGTCTTCCATGACCCTGCGACTATGAGGTCATTTTTCAATTTCACGAATCCAAGAGATTTCCGAGGTTCCAATCGCCGTGACCCCAAAGTTGAGCATCGAGGTGCTCTCTGCCAAGAATCTGAACATATCCCTTGACGTTTACAGCATGGTGCAGAGTTCTTGAGTTCCTGTCATGAGCCTCAAACGTAGGAATGATTCTAGGGTCCTTCTTTTCATCCAGAGTTTCGCCCATCTCCTTCCTTCTGTCCATCCAATTTTCGCATACTTTCTCTGCGAACTCTGACTCACCCATTTGCGAGAGATTTGTGCGCAATTCATCCCAAACTTCCAAGGTGTACATGTCATCTACATGCTCTAATTCTCTCCCGATTGCATTTTCGATATAGAGGAAGCATCGCCCTTCCCATGCTTCCCAGTGACCAATACTAGACCATTCGACAAGTTTCAACAGAGCATCATATGCAGAATTTTCATACAACACCGAACGCGTTGAACCATCTCCGGAGATATTGTCAGCTAAATCTAGAAATTCGGCTTCACAATCAATGTCGAAATCACGTCCCAATTTCCCATCTGCATTTG
>WTIV01000181.1:5337-8360 GCA_011525095.1 Methanobacteriota archaeon | reverse complement strand
AATTCGGCTTCACAATCAATGTCGAAATCACGTCCCAATTTCCCATCTGCATTTGGCCTCAGGCTTCTGAGTGAACTAGATTCCATTCCTGAAACAAGTTGTTGCCATTCCATATCGAGAATAGAATTCAAAGTCGAGCCGTCCACTAGGTGTAGACGCATCTCTATTCCCATGAACTAAGCCAGACTGATTTCACTCATCAGTGCATCGGGATTTGGTTTGTTTCAACACAGTGTAGAAAACATCTCTCGAAGAACGCTGGCAAGTGTTCTATCATCTCATCTTCATCAGACCTAAAGCCAAGTGTGCACTTTCCAACTTGTCGTTTTGACATGTTTCCAATCAAGCCGGGGTTGTAGTATAATGGAAGAACGTAAATTCCAACATGCTTACGTTGAACTTTGATCCCAATGAAGGGTCTATTGGTTGGAGTGAACAATCGATAATAGCCATCATCATCGCACTTGACTTTCATGAATGGCTCATATTTTGCTAGGATTTCTCTTAGTTTGAAGAAGAGTACTGTATAGTCTGCACTCTTCATGTGCTGCGCCAATGCGTGATAGCATTCAAGAGTAACCATCAGCCCGTAGTGAATAGGAGGGTTTGATGTGGCTACTATCAAAGAGCAAATTCAAGCCCTTTACGATGAGATAAATAAAACTCAGAAAAATAAGGCAACAAATGCCCACATCGGTAAACTGAAGGCCAAGATTGCACAATTGAAACTCAAAGAAGAAAAAGCTGCAGCATCGGCAAAAGCTGCAGGTCCTGCTAAAGGTTTTGAAGTCAAAAAATCAGGAGACGCCTCTGTTGCCCTAGTAGGATTCCCGTCTGTAGGTAAGTCTACTCTAATCACCAAAGTCACAGATGCAAAATCAGAAGCGGGTAATTTCGCATTTACAACCCTAACATGTATCCCTGGCTTGATGGAGCATAGAGGGGCAAAAATCCAGATTTTGGATTTGCCAGGTCTAATCAAAGGTGCTGCTGAAGGAAAGGGAAGAGGTAAGGAAATTCTAGGTGTAATTCGCTCTTGCGACATGGTTCTTTACATCGTTGACCCGTTCCAAGATTCTCACTTTAAAGTGCTACACAGAGAGCTGGAAAATGCCGGTATCCGCCTGAATCAAACAAAGCCACCTGTCTTCGTAAAGAGGGTAGACAAAGGTGGAATCGATGTTAGAACAACCGTTGAACAGACTCACTTGACTCCTGAAGAGATGGGAGACATTATTCGCTCATTCGGATATACATCCGCAATCGTTACACTGCGTGCTGACACTACCGCTGAGATGTTGGTTGATACAATGGTAGGAACTCGTGTGTATTCTAAATCTGTAATCGCAGTGAACAAAATTGACATTGCATCAGAAGAAGAAATTGCCTCTGCAGAAAAGGCACTTCCTCAAGACTGGCCAATTATGCGCATCTCTGCATTCAAGGGAACGGGTTTGGATGAATTGAAGGATTTCATCTACGATAATCTCGGCTTCATGCGTATTTTCTTGAAGCCACAAGGTCAGGAAGCCGACTTAGAAGAACCCCTGATTGTCAAAGACGATTCAACCGTGGAAAATGTCTGCAATAACCTACACAGAGATTTCGTTCGTAAGTTTAGATTCGCAAGAGTGAAGGGGCCATCTGCAAAATTCGATTGGCAACGCGTTGGCTTAGAACACCAACTCAAAGATGGTGACCTTCTATCAATTATCATCAAAAGATGAATCAATTGCTTGTAGCAATACCACTGTCTGTTTCAGACAATATACTCATCATTAATGACGCACTACCAGCAACGAAAATTATCCCAATAGTGGCGTGAATTGTCCATCCTAGCAAATTATTGTATCCACCAATCAGAACGAGCATTACGTACCAGGCCAACACTGAGACCGTTGGAATAAGGAATGCGAATAGCCTTGTTCTTTCACCATATAATTTGTACACAATGTCAAGTAAAATTCCGGTCAGAAGAGGAGTCATGAAGTGCTTCCATGCATCTCGAAGTTCACCTTGAGCGAATGCAGCGACTGCAAATCCATTCACAGCTAGCATTACAGTGAATACTCCAAACTTAGCTTTCCATCTCTTGAGGAAGAAAAGAATGAAACCAGCCATTATCATTGATTGGAATGTAATTGCAGTTATTCCTTTTTCTAATCCCTCAGTTCCAAGTTGACAACCTTTACCCATACACATCTGTACATAACTTAGAGTCAAATGGTTCGTGTAGATGGTGAACAAAGTAATCACAGACCATGCACAGGCTAATCCGAAAACAATAGGTATCTGAGATTTCAAGTCCTGTCCACTATTTGGGTCGTGCCAAGCAACCATTGTTGGAACCATTAAGCTAAGAATCAATCCTGCTGCAAGTCCCAAATGGGTAGGCGAAAGGAGTATGTCAGTGCCACCCTCGATTCCGAAGAATGAGTGCCATAACATGTCGCCAAATCCAGATAATGCGAACACAACCATTCCAGTTACTCCAACACTATACCCGCCTGGCATGCCTTGCAAAAATTGCTTAATTGCAGACGGGGTTTTTGGAAATGGGCCATCGTGGATTTGCCACAATGAGAATGTGACATAACATGCGTATGCAGTGAATCCGGAATACCAAAGACCATGCCACTTTGTGAAGAATGAATCATCAACCTCGCCATGTGTGTGTGCCCATCCGTCGATCACCATACCGATGAAACACCAAAATGCCAAACCTAGCATGGTTAGATTGAATCTTGTTGTTCCGGGTTTTGCAATACCTGATGTAAAATGACGATACAAGAAATAGACTAATGCCAAGGTAAGGGAGCCAAAGAAAATCTCGCTGAAATCTCGCAATTCTTGAGGAGTTCCAAATATTCCTACGATGCCTTTTGCTCTACCTGCCATTATCAACAAAATCGTTTAATCCTAAATAGGATTTTACTAACAAATCTGTAACTTGGATGCTGATTAGGCACTACATGCTTAGCGTCATAAACCTCATCTAATGTGCTGTGACCATGCCAGAACCA
>WTIV01000181.1:3414-5237 GCA_011525095.1 Methanobacteriota archaeon | reverse complement strand
GTTTCATGTGAGGCATGGCAGACCGACCTCAAAGAGAAAAATCCAGAATACTACGAAGAGAGATTGGGCACCTACAGGAAGAAAGTAAGGGATGAAATTGCGAAAGGTGGGAACGCAATTTCAATTCTTGGAAAGAGTGCTAAAGAAAATCTTGAGCGGTTGAAAGAGGTCGGAGTGGGACTAATTATTCTCGATGAATGTCATCACTTGATGCACCATTGGGGAAGAATCCTTGCTGAGGTACAAACGATGTTTGGCAACCCAATTATTCTAGGTCTAACCGCCACTCCACCTGACCCTGAAGATTTTGAGGACGTTGACGTCAAACGGTATGAGGGATTTTTTGGCCCTGTTGATTATGAAGTTCCAGTTCCTGCTTTAGTTCGTGAATCTAATCTTGCACCTTACCAGGACCTGTGTTACTTCACTCGCCCAGTTGCATCAGAATTGAAGTACATCGCAGGAGTAGATTCTGATTTTGACGAATTACTAGAAGAGTTGAGAGATAAGAGTAAACCAAAAGAAAAGGATAGAATTCCTGACCTAGACACTTGGGTTTTCAATTGTCTTCAAGAAAGAAAATCCCTCACAAAAAAGGATATGAGTTGGATTGAGTTCCAAAAATACCATACAGCTTTTGCCGATGATGGAAGGAGATTCCTGCAATCTAATAATCTTCAACTTCCCGATGATGTCCCGAATATCTCAATGGATAATTACGACGAATCGTGGACAAGAATGAGCATGTTAAGAACGGTTCTAGACAGATACGTGAGATATGGACTTAGGAGGTCTGAAAGTGAGTTAGACCATGAGTTATCTGAGTCAATAGTAGCAAGGTTGAGGCTGCTTGGAATCCAAATTACCGAAACAGGTTCAAGACCGTGCGCATCACCTGCCGGCAGAGTAATGGCCTACTCTTCATCGAAAGTGGCAGCCATAGAAAAAATCGTCAAAGCCGAAAAAGACGCATTAGGAGATTCGATACGTGTTGTTGTTGTAACCGACTTCGAGAAAACATCAGCAACAACGCTAGTTGAGGGAATATTAGATGACGAAGCTGGTGGAGCAATCGCTGTTTTCAGGTCTCTTGTTTCCCATGACGAGGGTGATTCAATCGACCCGATATTGATGACCGGCAGCACTGTTCTGGTAGACGATGACCTATACCACCGATTTATGCCAAGGGCTGAATTGTGGGTGAAGCAAAACAATGTCGACATCAGGTTTGAGGATAGCATTAGAGAAGGTTATCACGAAATCCACGGTAAAGGAAAAGATTGGATACCTCGATATTATTCAATGATGATTACAGAATTTTTCCAAGAAGGATTGACCAAATGTCTCATCGGTACCAGAGGACTTCTAGGTGAAGGTTGGGATGCTTCACGAATTAATGTTCTAATCGACATGACAACGGTAACCACTGGCATGAGCATCAACCAACTTAGAGGACGCTCGATTAGACTTGATTCTAATTGGAAAGAAAAGGTTGCAAACAACTGGGACATTGTATGCATGGCTGAAGAATTCACCAAAGGCTATGATGACTATGACCGATTCAAAAGAAAGCACTTACAACTCTACGGTGTATGTGATGACGGAACAATCGAGAAAGGGGTCGGCCACGTACATGCAGCATTCAATGATGCCAAGCCAGAGGGCATTAACGAAGGAATGGAGATATTCAATGAAGAAATGCTAGCGAGGGCAGGTAACAGGAGCCATGTAAGGCAACTGTGGGGTATAGGCCAACCGTTTGATGTAACACCAAGCTCTGCAGTAGAGGGAAAAATGGGCCCAAGTTTCGCTGGTGGATTCAA
>WTIV01000181.1:0-3314 GCA_011525095.1 Methanobacteriota archaeon | reverse complement strand
AAATGGATTAGAGCCAAAAAACAGTCTCCACAGGAAAGAAGTATACCTGTGATTAATCCCAAATTCCCATGTCCATTTTCGCATCTTCGGAAGCGTGGATTTTTGGATCCCACCTAGGTGACCATACTAGATTGATGTGGACGCTTTCAACTGCGTTTAGTGCAGCACGATGTGCAGCCGCCATAATCTCTGCAGCAGCAGGGCATCCCGGGCTTGTTAGAGTCATATCGACCTCGGCGTGCTTTACCCCATCTTTGTCTTCAAAACGAACGTCATAGACCAAACCGAGTTCTACAATTGAGATATCTAATTCGGGGTCTTCAACTTCCTCTAATGCAGTCATGACTTCTTCTTTGGTTGTCATTGAATCGCCTCCTTTACGCTATTTTGAACCATGTCAAACATCGTTCTAAAACCGTTAGAACGAGAAGGTGTGAGGCTGACTAAAATCCCTGCCTCTTCTGCAAATGCTGGTGTTAACTCTAACACGGATTGAGGCGTTGAACCGTTTACTGCAATAGAAAGAATTCCTTGTAGACCTTGTACCATCTTGGCATCTGCAGCAGCCTTCATCCAAACAGTTTCATCTCTGATTTCTACTTCGATGTGAGCGATTGATTGACATCCTCTGACTAGATTAGATTCATTCCAATCTTCAACTGGCAACTCATCGACTTCACTTGAGAAGTCCATCAAAACTTCGAGCCGTTCGAATTGGTCATCAATCTCCTGAAATTCTTCAATAATTTCTTGGATTGAAGCTGGCCAGGTCATGCCATTGCCTCCAATACACGGTCAATACCTGCTAGGAAAATCTCTGCATCAGATTCATCGTTGTACAAGTAGAATGATGCTCTAATTGTTCCATTAACACCTAACTTATCCATTAGTGGTTGAGCACAGTGATGACCCGTCCTAACCGCTATCCCTTGAGCGTCCAAGAGTCGAGCAAAATCTTCAGGATGAATTGTAGGATGGGTAAATGAGACAACTGCTGCGTCTTGCGGATTCAAAGTAGAATAAACAGTCATTCCCCTTTCTGTGAGTTTACTTGATACTCCCCGGGCGATTTCTAGCAACCTTGAATGATGGCTTTCCAAATCGACGCCAGAGATCCACTCAAGAGCTGCAGCCCAACCAAATCCTTCTGCAATTCTAGGAGTTCCTGCTTCGAATTTGTGTTCATTCGATTGGTAAGTAGAACCTTCGAGAGTTACAGTCTCAATCATATCTCCTCCACCCATAAATGGCTCCATTTCCGAAAATGCATCTTCGCTAATTAGTAGGGCTCCAATACCTGTTGGGCCACACATTTTGTGAGCGCTAAATGCTAAGAAATCCGCTCCTAACTCTTTGAAATCAATTAACTCATGAGGAACAGCTTGGGCAGCATCGATTAGGACCCTTGCTCCAACTTTCTTTGACATTGCGATTATTTCTTCAACTGGATTTCTAACACCAAGAACGTTAGATGTGTGTACAACACAAACCAATTTTGCACCTTCTAATGCAACTTCCAAAGCATCCATATCGAGTTTGCCATCTTCGACAGGAACAAAACGCAACTCAACTGCTATTCTCTCAGCCAGCATCTGCCATGGAACGATATCGCTGTGGTGTTCCATTTCTGTCAATACAATCGCATCCCCTGCGTTTAGATTGTATTCTCCCCAGGCTCTAGCTGCCAGATTGATCGCCTCAGTTGTACCGCTAGTGATTACTGCGAAATCACAATTGTATCGGGATTTCAATAACTTCCTACACTCTTCATATCCTTCAGTTGCTTCTCCAGCTAGAGTATGAACCGCTCTGTGGACATTGGCATTCGATGATGAGTAATATTCAGACATTGCATCGATTACACATGCTGGTTTTTGAGTGGTAGCAGCATTGTCGAGGTAAACCAATGGCCTGCCGTTGATTTCTCTTGAGAAAATAGGGAAGTCCTCTTTCATGACATCACCCATTCATCAAACATTCTAGATGGACTAAGAGCCTAGTCCGCAAAGCAGAAACTACCGTTTCACTCTTTATTTCTCTAAATGCATCCATTAGGAATCCTTCAACGATTAATGCTGATGCTTCTTCGTTTGAAAGTCCCCTAGATGCTAGGTAATGAATTTGATTTACGTCAATTGGTGCACTTGCAGCACCATGAGCAGCTTTTACGTCATCTGCTAAGACTTCTAATTCTGGAATTGCTTCTGCTCTTGACTTTTCAGATAGTAGAAGGTTTCTGAAAACCTGACCTGCATCACTGCCATCTGCACCTTCTGTGATGGTCAGCAAGCCGGTACCAACCGAATGTGAGGAATCGTTACATGTTGCATGCATGACTAGGGATGAATCAGTGTGACCAACACTGTGTTTGATCTCTAGATGATGGTCATCGTGCCTCGAGCCGTATCCATTGGAAGCAATTCCCGATCTGACTGCTGATCCTTTTTCAGTTAGGTCGAAACGGATGTCTGATTTGTTAAGGAAACCACCTGCGGATAGAATTGCAAACTCAAGAGTAGAGTCTCTCAATATCTGCCAATCTTCACACCTTAGGAAATGAGCGTCACTAGCTAGGTCATTGATGTAAGCGATGGAAAGAGTTCCTGCGACAGAGCCCGTAACTCTCAGGCCAGTCCATCCAGCATCACCTGAAATACGAATGACAATGTTACTATGACCCTTTGATTCAATTGACAACTCACCAGCGCAGATGTGGCCGGAACAGCGCAAATCTACTTCCACTGTCTCATCACTGACAGTGATTTTTCTGCAGATTGGGGAAACTGAGTGAATAAATGCTCTAGCAATTTCTTCACTGTCAGCCATTTCAGATTCTGCGCCGTGGCTGAATTTGATTGGGTCTGCCTTAGGCATTTCTTCAACCTTTGTTGGGTGAACTCTCTTCCAAGGAGTGTATCGCCAAAGGTGCTCAGAACGTGGTGGAATAGTGATTTGTGGATACTGCATCATCCAATAGCACCCTCCATCTCCAATTCGAGAAGGCGATTGAGTTCAACTGCGTATTCCATCGGTAGTTCACGAGTAAATGGTTCAAAGAATCCGTTGACTATCATTCCCATCGCTTCTTCTTCACTGTGTCCACGTGCCATTAGGTAGAACAACTGATCATTGCTTACTTTGGACACGCTAGCCTCATGTTCCAAGTCAGCACTCGAATTGCCAACTTCCATGGTTGGATATGTATCGGACTGACTGTCAGGATCTAGCATCAGTGCGTCACAGACAACCTTTGATCGGCAACCATGTGCCTTTGGTGTAACTTGTAGCATTCCTCTATAGGATGACTTTCCACC
>WTIV01000145.1:11384-18778 GCA_011525095.1 Methanobacteriota archaeon | reverse complement strand
CATGGAATCGTTGCTGTTAGTGGAAGTATGTACGGAGTAGCAACAATAACTCTAGACGAGAACATAGTAGGTTTGGATTTAGTAGCAGGTCTTGAGAGAGCAAGCATCTTACGCAACAGAAGTGGTGAACTAACTACATTGAACTCAATATCTGGATTCAATGTTCTTCCTGGTGACGTTTTAGGGATCCAACTACCAGTATACAATAGAGGGGTTACAACCAGTGCACCCACAACAGTTCACATAACCTACCCGGATGGGTATGAGATTGCAGAGTCCCTTCCTGCTCTAGCATTTTATGAGCAATTTATTTTTGAAATGGAGTGGGTTATTGACATTAATTCTAGCATTGAAAATATCACAGTAGAGTATGAGGTTGACAAGCAATCGGTAAACACGAACGACGCTAATTCAAGCAACGACGTCGGCGTCCTTTCGATTTTCGTTGGCAGTGCTCCTACTTTTGTTGCAGAAAACAAATCCACGTGGACCAACGAAAAAATCCTCATCGACGCATCTGCTTCCTATGACGAGGATGGCGGAGATGTTTGGTGTGAGTTCAACATTGAGTATGATGATGGAAGCAGAACTACTGCGAATCAGAAAATTATGAGAGATGGATGTTCTGTTAACTGGACTTGGATAGACGATGGGATATACTCGATTTTAGTCACGGTATACGATGAAGAAGGAGATGAGACTACAGATTCAATCGAATTTGAAATTCTAAACCGAGCACCAAGCGTCTCAATCACATCACAACGCTCACAAGTCAAGGTAGAACACCCTGTAACTCTCTATGTCTTCGCAAATGATTCAGACTCCGAGGATGCTTGGCCTGGTTTGGTCGACATTCACTGGCCAACGGTAAATTGTGAGGAAGGCTACTACACGCGAGTTTGCACGACTACAGCGTGGGAAGAAGGTCTGCAAACATTCACCGCTGTTGGAACCGATGACGATGGAAACCAAACCTATGCTTCGATAAATATTGAATTTACGAATATAGCACCTCACGATGTTGCTGTAACAATGTGGGACGAGAACGACAACCTAATCGATGCTGGGGCCCAACTAACTTGGCAAATTCAAGAAGATCAAGAAATCGAATTATCAGCTCGAGCAGAAGATTCCATCGATGATTTGACAGATTTGAGTTACGAATGGTCATTCGGGTTCAAGACTGACGGTAGAGAATCTAGGGTACCGATGGTATGGAATGATGCTGGAATGAAAACAGTCCTAGTCAAAGCAATCGACTCAGAAGGAGAAGAAAGCGGATGGGTCGAGAGATGGGTGGATGTTCAAAACCTAGAGCCTCAAATCGAAGAACTTCCGGAAGTAATGGCTGTTGCAGAGGGGCAAAGTTTCACTCTGTCAGGAGTCGCATGGGATACTCCATCAGACATGGAATCTCTAATCGTCTGTTGGGACACAGACCCCGGAGCAGACACCGATGGCATTGGCTCTGCAGATGACGACTGTGATATTGAGGGAGCAAACCTCACTTGGTCGTGGCAAAACTCGGGGGTTTACAATGTGGTATTCCACGCGACCGATGATAATGGAGCAAGGAATTCGTCATCTGCCTCGGTAACTGTTCTCAACCTCCCACCATTGGTTATGGTCAACGCCCCGAGTAAAGCGATTGCAGGAGAGAGTGTAAAACTAGACGCATCAGCAACCCGTGATTCACCAATTGACAAAGAATACCTAACCGTTGTATGGGATGTCGATTGCTCTGTAGATAGCGACGGAGATGGCATCAAAGATAACGATGCAGACTTGGTTGGAACTATCGTTGACTACGAATTCCCAAGGGCTGGTAAATTTGAAATCAAGGCAATCGCTTGGGACGAGGAAATACTCAGACCAAGTAGCAAAAGCGTCGTTATTGAGGTAGATTCGCCCGATATGACAGCACTCGAACAGGTTGTTGAATCTCTTGCAGGAGAGGGTGCGAATCCATTCTTCCAATTATTGGGTATTTCAATTGGAATTGCTGCGATTGTATTCTTCCTGAAGCGTGGACAGAAAAAGAAAGAGTCCGTTTGGGAAGCTGACGATTTGCCCGAAATAATCGCTCCAATGGAAGCACCATCTACGGACATGTTCAGAAGTGAAGACGTAGACATTAAACAGCCGGAAAGCACAATGGAGACTTTACCACTTCCAGAAGGTGGCCTTCCTACTGGCTGGACAATGGAGCAGTGGCAGCATTACGGTCATCAGTATATGCAACAGGAAGACACTGTAAACAAACATAATCAAATGTAAGTGAAGTTCTACGCATCACTATGCGAAAGGTAATTCCGATTCTAATCGTCGTTATTTTGACTGCATACGGACCACTTTCAATGATTGACGAATTGGAAGAAAAGAACATCCAATTTAGCGGTTCTAACTCCAACGACGTATTCGACGTACCCAATTGGAGAATCGGCGATAAATGGGTCTATGAGACTGGATTCGACGTCAACGAGTTGATTGCGCAGGCCAACGTTTCTGCATCAATTGATACACTAACTGGAGATACCACAGTCGAGGTGGTAAACATCACTTTCATGATGATCGGGGGAGTTCAAACCCTTGTCTACATCGTGGATGTCTCCGGAGATTTCCAAACTGGGTCTAATTCTCAGATTACAACTCCAGGAGGCGACACCTATACTGGAAGAGTAGAAATCGACTATCGTGGACAGGACATATACACTGTTGCAGACCTTGCACAGTGGAACCAAACCTTCTCACTAACTGTCAGGTTTATCCCGTATTTCTTCGGATTCCCCTTGACTAGCCTCACTCAAGTTTTGGCTGAAGATTTAGAATTCGCCACGATTTACGAACCGCCACGAGAGAAGTATGACTTCCCCCTAAGAACAGGCGATCAGTGGGTTGCAAATTATTATTCAAGCACAAACGTTTCAGGTACTTCTGACTACTTTGACCCGGGAGAATTCAGCACTCCATATATAGAAGATAACACAACCTATCAAGCAACTCTCAACGGAACACCAACCGAAGATGGAGATAGCATTCAGTACTCAGGATGCTCTAATTCGATTAAAGTGAACAATTGGAACAATACTGGCGTAGCAGGTGGCTTTGATTGGTACTGTGATGCGGTGAGGAATTATGCTTGGTACCAAATCGATAACCCCGCAGGGTTCACTATTGATTGGAAACTGAAGACTTACCAGCCTATGGACAGTTCTGGAGTTGTAGCAGGTTCATCACCGGGAATAAGGAATGTAGCAATCGGGGTCACTCCTGAGTTTATTGCAATCCTGCCAAATGCTACTGAAGAAGTTGTAGGTTATCTAACTGTTAATGGTGTAGGAGAAGTAGGAACTAACCTACAACTACGTTATGAATCCGAGGGTACTATCATGAGTCTAACCACTGACTCTGACGGCAAAGTTGCACCCGATTTGGACGTTGGAGATTCCAGAGATTCATCGGTTGCATCCGATGACTGGTCAAGCAACGGTGTAATCATTTGGGACCCTGTAAACAAAATTGTCGGCGCTAGTACTATCGTCATGGATTTGTCTGTGGTAGGAGTTGATTTGATTGCGCAAGCAGACTCCATGATTGTCACTAGGACAAGAGGAGCAGACTCGACGGTTTTGTCTCAGGCAAGTGGCTACAATGCACTACCTGGTGATACTCTTGAATTCCAAATACCCGCTCAAAATAGAGGTGTACTAACATCACCTGCTACTGAAATGGAAATTACCACACCTGATGGCACCACTGTAAGAGGGAACATCCCTCAAATTTCACCTTACAACGAAGCAAGGGTAAATGTGAACTGGTCTGTTCCACTAGATGCCCCAATTGGTACCCAAACCCTTTCATTCATGGTTGACCCTGATAATGTTGTAACAGCTGATGCAAATAGGACAAATAATTACGCTGAACTGGATATTTTTATTGGTAGGCTACCGGTTGCTGACCTTACGTTAAGCGACAACGTATTCACCTTTGAAAATGTAACAATCGACGCATCTGCATCATATGACAATGATGGTGGAAACGTAGAATGTTACTTTGAGATTCAAGACGGAATCAGAACAGAACTAATCGATTCTCCCACTTGTGTTACCAGTTGGTTTTGGGCGGATGACGGAGATTGGGAAGTGAAAGTAACTGTTCTTGACGACGAATTAGATGAAGTCCAGATGACAATGAATGCTACGATTTTTAATCGTGCACCTTATGTTAACTTGACCGCATCCACAACAGTTGTTGAAGCTGGTCAATCAATTACATTCTATGCTTCGGACAGCGGCGATATCGATACGATATCTGAAGAAGGCCAAGAAGTAGAAATTTCGTGGCCAGGTAGTACATGCGAAGGAACACTGTTAGGGCCAATCTGTACATTCACACCCGAAGTTGAGGGAGTTCAAGAAATTGAGGTCGTAGTCAAAGATGACGACAACGAATCAACCTCTGCATTCCTAACATATGAAGTTCTAAACGTTGCACCTACGCCTGGAGAAATTAGATTTTCAATCGATGGCATACCATACCTACCTGCAGAAGATGGCACATGGACAATCGACGAAGACATAGTTGCAACTCTAGAAATCGATGCTGATGACACTCTAAGCGACAAGGAGAGTCTTCTGATATCTTGGTATCCGGATGCTACAGACCAAAATTGGAGCATCACAACCTCCGGTCCTTCATCATCTGTTACAGCATCATGGGGTAAATCTGGGTTGTATGAAGTGAAGACATTTGCAACTGATAACGACGGTGTGAACAGTGATGATGTCATTGGATACGTACGTGTCAACAACATAGCACCTGTATTAGATGCACTCCCTGCTCAACAGGCTTTGTTCGAAGATGAAGTTTTGAACTTGAGTGCATTTGCCCTAGATTTTGCTGACCAAGATGGCTTGATGTACTGCTGGGACCTGTTGTCATCAATAGATTCTGATGGAAACGGAATAATGAGTGACGATTGTGACGTTGAAGGCCCTGACCTCGTATACTCATGGTCTCTATCTGGACTCAAGAGCGTCACTGCCAATGTTTGGGACGATGATAATGAATCTGATTCGTTCACAATCGATGTAACGATTGTGAACCGCCCGCCAGCTGCTAACATATTCATTCCAGCAGATGGATTCAAGATTACGGAAGGTGAATCTATCACATTCAATGGTGCTAATTCAACCGACTCCGCTACCGATCGCAGCAACCTACAATTCATCTGGGACGATCCTAATACAGAGGGGGCAACTCAAGATGGTGCTGGCGAAACATTCACCATAAAATTCGACACTCCAGGAAAATACTTCGTGAACCTAACTGTTACCGATGACGATGGTAAATCGAGTACTGCATCAGTATTAGTTACAGTCGATGCCAAGGAAAGTGAGGGATTATTTGGCGTTACGACAACAAACGCTGTTGGTGGTATACTTGGCGTTGTTATAGTGGTATTACTTGCTCTACTTCTCATTCGTAGAAGGGATCCTGACACCGTAGTCATTGAAACAAAGCATATGGGAGATTATGCTTGGAATGATTCACCACCGTCTGTTGTGTCAGAGGCACCAACCTCTGCCCCTCAACAATTTGGCCAGGCGCCACCACCACAACCTGTGAGCAGTGGGCCACCTCTACCTGCATCGGGATTGCCCCAAGGTTGGACAATGGAGCAATGGTCATACTACGGCGAGCAATATCTAGCTTCGATGCCGCCTGCTCCAGTGAATGATTTCGCTCAACCTGTACAGCAAACATACCAACCACAGCAGCCTGTTCAGAGTTACAATCCGCTACCACAGCAGATCTTCTCAGAACCCGCTCCTTCGCTGCTCGACAGGACGATGGTTCAAGAACAACCACCGACGCCTGCCTCACAGGCCCTAGCCGACATTCTTGACGACTTGGACCTGTGAGCAGTGAAAATTATGGGAACACTTTGGCAATTTTTCGGATTTCCAGACCCTGAAACTCCAGGCGTTGATTCACCAAAAACACCCAAGAGAAAGAAAGCAAAGAAGCAAGAGGAAGCTCCTGGCCAACAACTTACCTTGGTGAACCCTGATGATGATCTTGATCAGACTTTAGAAATTCAAGAAAATCAGTCATTAGAAATCAAAGACGAGCAAACGGTTTCAATCCCGCCACCTGTTACAAGGTCAGCAAACGTTCCAGATGGATGGACTGGCCCATTGACTCCTGATGGCGATGCATTTCACGACTTGTCGAATTATTCCTCAAAACCAACTGATTTCCCTGACAGGGCGCTTAGATATGTAGTGCCAGACCAAATGCACAGGTTGCCTGTGAGACAGATTCAAGATAGAATTTTGCGAGGAGATACAATCATTGTTGACCTAAACAGTTTGATACACATGGATACTCAAACAAATGCTTGCAGAAGAGTGTTAAAACAGGTCGGTGATGACATGAATATACCCATCTTTGCATTGGATGAATCCGATAAGTTGCTATTGATGCCAGGAAAAGATGTTACAATGGATGTTTCAAAAAATGACCTTGGCTTGACGCCTATTTTGATATGAAAAATAAGGGTTCATACTTTTATACGAAGGTATTTATTTCCAATAGATTGGGATGAAATTAGACCTCCAACGCAAACCACATTGGTCTGCTGGGTCCTATATCGATTTGGTCTTAGCTGCAGTTTCAATGCAGATACTTTTCTTCATTACAGCATTATGGATTGGCACATCAGGCACTGAGTTTTACCAGGATAACACAATTGAAGTAAATCACGCAATGCGAATTCAATTGGGCTTGGGTTGGTTAATGTGTATACTTGCTGGAATAGGATTCAGTATACTTCCACTGATTTACGACGTAATAGGATTCGAAAGAACACTAATGAGAGTTTATGTTGGCATGAATGTAATTGGACAAATGATAATTACAGCAGGAATATTAAGTGGAAACTACTCTGTTTTCAATTCGTTCACTACGATTGGAATTACTCTACTAGCAGCATCAGTTGTTTGTTTATGGTCGCCTGCACTAACGATTTTCAAGAACAATTCAGAAAACGGCAAGAAAGTTGGGCCGTTCTCATATGCATTGGGCTCATTCCTACCCATAATCGGTATTTTCACCATGGCTTGCTGGGCCTTGCGTAATGAGTTCGAGAGTGCTTTGGATTTATCAGAAAGGATATTATTTGACCTGTTTTTCTCACTTTCACTGGTTGCTATAATTATCTCTCACATCAATAGGAGATTAGACTGGCAAATCATACAACCTGATAACACAGGAAAGGTGTTTGGAGTATACACCTCCTTGTTGTTGGTTTCGATAATTTCGAAATCACTCTATGAGGCAGATGACATTTCAACTCGAGTTGTAGCAGTACTGCAACTGGTGCCTTACCT
>WTIV01000145.1:10176-11284 GCA_011525095.1 Methanobacteriota archaeon | reverse complement strand
TATTGGGTTAAGCAGACTTTCATCTGTTTGTACACATGGCACAAGGTCCCTATGTTTTATGACCAGTATCTGGCAAATCCAGAATACGGTTCAGGATATACCGGTGAAGACTAATCCAGCAGCCTCAGAGCGCTGGGAGCAAAACCCAACACCGCTAATTCATCTCCGTCGACGAGCCTTGCGTGTTTACCCATTTCACCAGCTAAGTCGTAAGAGCCTGCCTTACCTTTCCAAGATTCTGTTTCTATCAAGTGGGCGATTTCATCGGGATTTAATTCGTCGATTTCTACAACCGCACTTTCTACAAAAAAAGTCCAATCGCCACATATCTGAACTCCGGTGGCAGACCATACCTGATGACGCCTTCCAGAGAGTCTCTTGATCATAGAGACTGCAGATAACTCGTCTTCGGCTTTCCCAATTGCTACATTTGGGTCATCTGGGTCCTCAATCATCGTGTCTGCTACTACCACGCCTTGGAAGCCGTGATTTGGGGGTACTGCATCCCCTTTCCTGCGACAAATTTCCAATACTTGATTTGGAACTGGACCTGATGGATGGCTTTCATCAACATCAGGTAGCGCTTCTACATGTATAGGACCAATCCTATCATTTAGAATCTGAGCGCGACGCTCTGAAGCACTGGCCAACCAGATTCCCATGAAACCCTGGTTGGGGGTCACCTTGAAGAGAACATCGCTGTTACACCCAAGTGGTGAGACGACTTGGGCGACATTGAGAGGATTCCAACACACATCGCAGGATTAGATGAAAACATGCAAGGTGGCATACCTCAGGGCCACATATGTATCGTTGCTGGACAATCCGGTGCTATGAAATCCTCAGTGACATTTTCCCTACTTTACAATGCTGTACTATATGGAGAAACAAGCGGTATCTACGTCACTCTTGAGCAAGGAAAGGATTCCTTGAGGTCACATATGTCCAACATGGGAATGAATGTGGATGACCCTCGTGTTCGCAATCGAATCGCAATCATCGACTTATCTGATCTACGTGTTCAACTTGATGAGCAAGGTATGAGCAATAGAATTGATTGGATGGGCCAGTTGATTAAGCAACTCACCTCATACAGACAGTCAATCGG
>WTIV01000145.1:0-10076 GCA_011525095.1 Methanobacteriota archaeon | reverse complement strand
CTTTGGAATTCTGCAGACCAGAGATTCAGTATCAATTGATTATTCAACAGTTACTGATTTTGCCAAATTCCTTGGCCTATCTACATCGCAACCTAGTGCGAGAGCAGTCCTGTAAGCAATCAACTGAGTGGGAACCACAGTCAGTAGTGGTGTCAATAGGTAACTGCATGAAGGAACTGAAATCGAAATATCGGCTTCCTCCGTTGCCTCGGTGTCACCTTCCTCGTGAATTAGAATTATTTTTGCTCCACGAGCCCTGCATTCGTGCATTGAAGCAATTGTCTTCTCGCGATGTTTGTCATTTGGAAGAATGACTACTACTGGGCTGCCCTCTTCTAACAGAGCAATTGGTCCATGTTTCATCTCCCCTGCAGGATATGCTAGACATGGAATGTATGCTATTTCCATCAACTTTAGCGCACCTTCACTTGCAACCGGGGCAGACAATCCTCTGCCGAGGAATAGAACGCTTTTTGCATCCTTCACCAGTTCAACAGCTTCATCTATCGGACCAGGGTTTTGCAGATATTTTTCCATTAAATCTGGGATTCTTTGAAAGTCTTTGATTATCGATTGCCCTTTTTCTCGAGAAAAATTTCGCGTACGACCAATTCTGATTGCAAACAGCAGTAATGATGCCACCATATTTGTAAACGCCTTTGTTGATGCAACCGCTTGTTCTGGCCCACTATGAATGTATACACCTTGGCCACAAGTTCTTGCGATAGTAGAACCCACAACATTCACAATACCGTGAACGTCTCCCCCTTTGAGTTGGATTTCCTTCACCGCCGATAGAGTATCTGCAGTCTCTCCTGATTGCGAGACGGCAAAATGTATGGCGTTTGGATTGATTACCGGGTCGTTGTACCTGAATTCACTCGCTACGTGTGCAACTGCTGGTATTCTTGCTAAACTCTCGATCGCTAATTGACCAATCTTGGTAGCGTTTAGTGCAGTTCCACAGCCGATTAGCCTAACGTGAGGCACTGTTCTCAAACGAAGAGGGTCGAGGCGCAAACCGCCTAGCTTCGCACTACCGTTAGCCATGTCGAGTCGCCCTGTTATACACCGGCGTAACGCTTCGGGCTGTTCGTGAATTTCTTTGAGCATATAGTGTGGGAAACCTGCCATGTCTGCTTCTCCCCACTCATCTTCCAATGTCGTAAGACCCGTAGAGGAAGCTCCACCTTCTAGCCTTGAGATGTCTATACCATCTCTTGTTACAACCGCCATGTCACCGTCTTCTAGGAGATAGAAGCTCTGGGTGTGTTGAGTTAATGCGTGTGGGTCAGATGATACGAATGATTCTCCTTCTCCCTTACCAATGATTAGAGGAGAGCCATTTCTTGCACAGACTATCAAATCATGTTCTTTGAACAAAACACAAAGTCCCCAAGTTCCAGTTACTCTGTTCAGGGTTTCTCGAACAGATTCAAGAGGGCTCTGACCTGAATCAATTCCAATTGAAATCATGTGCACCAAGGCTTCTGAATCGGTTTCAGATTCTAGATGAAAGCCTCGTTCAGTCAAGCGCTTTCTCAAGCCTCTAGCATTGTCAATAATTCCGTTGTGCACCAGTGCGATATCTCCATTTTGGGAGAGATGAGGGTGAGCATTCTCATCGGTAACTCCTCCGTGAGTTGCCCATCTAGTGTGAGCAATTCCAACATTTCCTTCAATGTGATTTGGCAGGATTTTGGATAACTCTGAGACCTTTCCAATCTTCTTGTGAACTTGCAAATTCCCATTTTTCACTACTATTCCGGAAGAATCGTAGCCTCTGTACTCTAGCCTTCGCAGTCCATCGACAAGTAATGGTGCCGCTGCACGATTTCCAATGAATCCAAAAATTCCACACACAGAAAGGCCTCACATATTGATTGCTTCAGAACAAACCGGACAATTCATTCTTCGCAAGGTCATGTCTTTTACAGTAGTCTTGGCACCACATGAACCACATGTAACGGTTCTCTGAGGTGCCGGCATTCCCGGTAATAGTGGAAGAGCACCTGGTGCAGGAGGCATTGGTAATTGTCCGGGAGCAGGCGGCATAGGCAATTCACCAGGCGCTGGCAATGGAGGTAATTCGTCCAACTTTGGAAGAACTATTTCCTGAGGTGCGTCATTTGCCACAGGGTTTGGTAAAGGAGGTAATTCTCCCGGTGCGGGTAATTTAGGCAATGTCTTTGATAAGTTCTCAAAGATCTCTTTCGCCTCTCTGTCATTCTTTCTCTTCATCCTTCGCTCTAGTCGCTTTGAAGCATTCCCCGCCTCAACCTTTGCCTTCAATTCATCAGATAAAGTCGGTTCTTCCTCTTCGTCTTCAAGGATTACATTAACCGGTGCTGTCGAGACGACCAAATCTGATTCACCGTCGGTATCTATTGCAACCAATGGGCCATCATCTTCCTCGGTTTCAACGAGTAATTCCAAATCACCAGTTTCGGTTGACACCTCGAGTTCTTCTTCCTCACGGTGAGAGCGCCTTAGCACTACAATTACGGAAACGAACATCAAGAATAGAACTCCACCGATTGCTCCTAATGCAACCATTTTCTCTTGTTGGGTATCTCCCGGAAGAGGACTCAAAAGCACATCTAGGAATCCCCCATCATCTTCTGAACTTTTGTCAGGATTGGTGCTTGCAATGGTCTTTCCGCTTATTTGTCCGGATGGTGATGTCATGATTGCAATCGCATCTTGGCCGATAGAACCTGCTCCAATAACGTGCCCTCCACCAATAATGTTTGAAAGTGAGATTTTGGTATCACCTAAGTTGAACAGTCCATATCTTGTAACGGGTCCTGAGACTCCTACTTCGTCGTGGAATACCTTGATTCTGTCATCTCCCATTTCAATCATCACTATCTTAGTTGCTCCTGGAGAAGAGGTGATTGTGTACTCCTCGACAGACCAAATTGAGTCCTGTACAACGCTTACAATTTCGGATGTTCGACCATTGCCCTCAATCCAAGCGGCAACCAATACATCCTCGTCGCCATCTTCGAGGACAAGTAACTCCGGCATCTTTGCGTTATCGCCAGCTGGAGCTTGGAAACTGAATGGAGTTTGAGAGATAGTTCCGTGTGCATAGAATAAACCCACACGCTCTATTCCTGTGACATCGTCTCTCATTGCTTGGTACAGCAGGTGTATCTCGTCTTCACCGATTGCTACAGCGAGAGGATCACCATCTTGTGGTTTGATATCGACATCTGAAAGAACGTTCATCTTTACAGTCCAACTTGAAGATTTGTAATCATCATTGTGAATCATGAATACATTGGTTAAATCATTCCAAGAGCCGCCTGTCAAAATGTCTCTGTGGTACCCTGCAAGTACTACTTCATCGCCATTTGTTGCTAAATCGAATCCCCAATAACTTCCCTCTGAGAGTTTCAGGGGAGTCATGTGTGACGATTTCGAACTCAGATCGCCAAGCATGCCGATGCTAGCCATTCCAATATCGGTCATTGTGTATCCTTGTTGAGTTGTGGATCTTTTTGTCCATGCGATTT
The DNA here is from genome assembly GCA_011525095.1 of Methanobacteriota archaeon. Taxonomy (GTDB): domain Archaea; phylum Thermoplasmatota; class Poseidoniia; order Poseidoniales; family Poseidoniaceae; genus MGIIa-K1. Next base: position 6,555 of record WTIV01000145.1, on the reverse strand, counting down.
GAATACGGTTATCGTCACGTAGTGCGAATGCGAATTCTCCGGCCCAATTGTCCTCAATCAATGTGTCTCCGGGTATAGAGAAGCCAGAAGTTAGTGTTCTTGCATGCAATTCCCCATCCTTTGTTGTGAATAAGAGACCTCCTCCGTCTTCACTATCCACACCCTCTGGTATGCCAGCAAATCCTAGAACAGCCTCACCATCTGAGAGAGTTAATCCTGTCTTTGAGCCGACTAAATACTCATCTACTACGACATTGAATTCCAGTTCTGAGTGTTCAAGTTCAACTCCATTACCCTCTAATTTCACTTTGTGACGTACCATTCCAATTTCATCGTGAGTATATGAGAAAACGGTTTCAGCCTTTCCGGATGCGGTGTCTGACCCCGGAATAACCGATATCGTATTGGACCCGGTTTCAGTAAAACCATTTTCGACGTATGTGTATAGTGTCATCTTGATGTCTGTAGCATCAGTGCGACCCAAATTGTCGACTCTAACTCGTATCTCATACGGCTTTTTGTCATCACCTTCACTTGGTTGTGGGATTGACTTTGATGTCGTGACTGCGCTGGTAAGGAACCGAAGTGTTGGCTCAAGAGGTCGCTCTTCTACCTCGAACTGGAATGTGTACTCATTGTCACTATCATCATCGTTCATTGCACCATTGGGGTCTATTTGTATGGTCACATCGTGAGTTCCTGCCTCGGTTGCCCACCACCATAGAGTTACAGCGATGGTCTCACCTTGGTTCAGCCTCGGAATTTTACCTTCGCTTGGATATGTGCTTGATTCACTTCCTGGTGCATCAAGTTTGAGATGTAAATCAGTCGCATCTAAATCACCTGTATTTACAACATTGAATCTAATTTCTAGAATTGTTCCTGCGATTGTACTGGTTGCCGGCAAGTCGTCCCGGTCATATACTTCAACTGAGCCCTGGAATCTCAACTCAGGAGCAGGAGGGAGATTGTCTATTGTGTAAGTTCTGCGAACGATGTCCGATTCAAGTCCGCTCTTATTGACCAAGCGAATTGATACCTTGTGGGAGCCATCATCGACTTCAGTCGAATCCCAAGTGAAAGACCAATCTTGAGTTTCATAGTCCTCTTCATCGAATGTGTAAACGGAACTCCACTCGCCAGAATCAACTCTGAAAATCAGTTCGCTTGGCTCAATTCCCTGTGCGGTACCACTGAAAGATACCGTGTCGGAAAGCGTTGATCCGGATGATGGCGAGCCGAATGTGGCCGACATTCTTCCGATTCTTACCCAATGTGCAGCATTGGAAACCATGTCGCCACTTCCTAAGGCCTGTACTTCGATAACCACAGCTGTTTCATCAACGTCATACCAACTGGTCGGGATAAGGTCGTTGAATGACCATGACAGATTTTGCACCGAAGCTTCCTGCCAATCCATCAAAACAACTTCGTCATCTTCTTCATAGTATTGAGTTAATCTAACTTGAACACTACTCCAAGGACCTGTGTCAGCAATAATTCGACCTTCTAACTCCATCATATCTCCAGTTAGTAACCATGTTCCATTCTCTGGAGTATCGAAAATGATTCCTTCATCGGATTCGTTTGGTGGGTCGACGATGACTCCACCTCCGCCTCCTCCATCTGTGAAAGGTGTGCATGACCTGCCCAAAACTGTGTCAACTGCACATGACGCATCAAGGGAACCGAATCCCCAGTCAGAATTCCACCTGTTTGACACACTTGGCTCAGATGCGCTACCCTTTTGCTCACTGGAGTTGCGGAGTATATCCTTGATTTCAACCGGAGTTAGGCTAGAATCCGCTTGGAGCATCAAGGCTACAACACCGGAGACTAGAGGTGTTGCCATTGAGGTTCCGTCTTTTGATTCGTAAGCGTTGTCAGCCTCGGGGCGAGGCGTACCGGGGAATGATGTTCCTGTTGCTGCAGACGCTGAGTAAATTCCACTACCAAATGCAACCAAGTCTGGCTTTAATTCGTCCCAGTCATCATTATCGTTGTCGCTCAATCTTGGTCCTGTATTGGAGTAAGAAGCCATGAAATCATCGGTACGGTTGATTGTGTCTGCATTGTCTGCTGACCCGATTGTAATTGCACCATCAGCGCTTCCTGGAGATGCAATTCTTTGCTTGCCATCGTTTCCGGCTGCAATGATGCATGCTATGCCTGCATTATATGTTGCATTGTTAACAAGACGTGCTTCGGCTCCCGTGCCGTTATCACCACTATCTTGATTGATTGGGTTTCCAATCGACCCAAACGACATTTGGCCAATTTGGATACCTTTTGCTCCGTTACCCCAATCAGTGTCAACGTTGTTTATCATCCATTGAATCCCGTTCAATGAATTTTGAGAGTTTGTACCACCACTGTCGGTTAGAACCTTGATATCGACAAGGAAAGCACCAGGCGCAGCGCCGATGTGGACTCTGCTAGAATCACCTGTTCCAAGAGCAATTCCTGCAACGTGAGTACCGTGACCTTGTCCATCGTCTGGGTCTTGTGAACCATCCGGGTTGGATGCTTGGCTAGTTGCATCATAACCTGCTACCCACTTTTGGTCGTCATAGGAATTAGGGTCCAAATCAGGCTCATCATTCTCATCATCAAAGTCATTCAGAGAGCGGTGTTCATTGTCAACTCCACTGTCGAGTACAGCAATTACAACTCCTTCTCCGTCGTATCCTCTGTCATACACTGTTCCACTGTATACGTCCGACGGCTGGATTCTAGTTGCAGGATTTGCGCTTTCTAGAGTTGGATACATCACGTTCTGCATTTCAACAACAACTACTGATTCAATAGCATGAATCTCAAGAAGAGCGCTGACTGGAACGTGGTCGACTACAATCGAGTCGATTGAATCCATAACTTGGAACCATGAACCTTCAGAATCCCAGCCGTGGCTTTGCAGTAAAGCGACTAACTCGTCGACTTCCTCTTGTCCCGGGTGCCAAGCATAATCTACGACGATTGCGACTGTCTTTCTGCCATCTGCGCCAATAATCGCTGTTGGAGACTGCGACTCTAGACCTGCAATGACCTGCTCTAGGCGATCATCCATGCCGTCAAAGTTTGAATCGGGGCCATATGCAAACCACCAACCATATTCCTCGGTTGCATGCCTTTCGCCTCTAAATGGCATCCTATCTGCCATTTCTTCGGTTATTTCTCCCCCAATTTTTGGCTCATCTGCCGGCATTGCGGATGTTAGTGCAGACATGTCTGCAATGAGAAAAACAATAGCGAGAAGTAGTGCTTTAATTCCTCTCATGGATTCCAACCCGCCCTACGGGCGGATTACATCACACATGAACCTTGGGTGGCTCCGAGTCCCTTCGGGACTCAAGGCCAGGCTACATGGGATGAATCGGAGTCGCATCTGATTCTCATCTTTTTTAGGTGCAAATTTCCTCCACAAACTGGACATTTTGCCCTATCAGCAATCTCTTCCAGCCATGCTTGTCGTGTTTCTTTTTCGTCACCTTCTTCTTGTAGGCGCTTGACTAAATCATCAACGCCTTCAAACGGATTTTCACTAGAAATTTCAACTAACTCCACCTCTCCTTCCCATTCGATATTTCTCTTCAATATCGGCAGGGTTGCGTAAGCCAATATGAAACCGCCAAAGTGAGCTATGTGTGCAACGTGGCTAGCCTGGGATAATCCGTATACCTGCCACGCCTTGTAAATCTCAAATCCAAAGTAAAACAAAGCGATAAATTGGACCGGCCATTTTCTGATTAGAATCATTGGGAAAAAAACCTCGTCTTCTGGCCATCCACATAGGTATGCCCCGAGTATTCCAAATGCAGCACCTGAAGCCCCTAAAGCAGGAGTAAAAGAGCCCCCATTTGCTAGTGTCCAAGCGATTGAACCGCCCAACAATCCAATCATGTATGAAATCAACCATTTTCCTCTGCCAAGCCTGTCTTCAAGAGGTATGCCGACTAGGGCAATTATCACGATATTTCCAAGGACGTGGAGAGGACTATTCCAAGAGTGCAAGAAGCCACTTGTGATCAGAGTGTGAATATGACCATTTTCAACCAAAGCAGGAATCATAACAACTCGAACATAAAGCTCGGAAAGTTGGTCGTTTTCAAGAGTCCACCCCCACATCAATTGGACAATGTATCCGAATAAAAGAGACAGAGTCATTGCCATGGCAATCGAAGCCTTGTGGTACCATGACCAAGCAAGAGGTCCAAGAATCGCCGCTACCCAAAGCGCGAAAAGTACCTCCTCCATGTACAGGCGGAGGAGGGGTCGGCTTGAAGGCAATGCGGTCCCTCGCATGCCATGATGGGCATCATTGAATTGTCAGAGGCCACCGTCCTCAGAGGGCGGTCAAAGGTTCTTGACAAATGGTCAATATCGGTGAACAGCGGCGAGATTGTGTGTCTTGCTGGAGAGAACGGATGCGGTAAATCAACAGTGATTGAAACCGCTTCTGGGTTGATTCCTCTGGAAAATGGTTCGGCGACAATTTCTGAGCAGTTGGTTAGGGATTCAGAAGGCAGGAGAGGAAGACCGAATTTTGGTCTATGCTTACAAGATGATTGCGTAATGGGTGACGAGTTAGTAGGGGAGAGAATTCTCGATGCTGCAGGCTTTGACTTTGATGTCCAAGGTTTACTGAAATCTTGGAGATTGGACCACAGAATCCATGACAGAATTGCTATGCTCTCGGGTGGTCAGAGAAGAAAGGTAGCCCTTCTATCGGGATTGATACCTGCGTTGATTTCTCAAACTCCTGTCGCAGTTTTATTGGACGAGCCGGACAGTGGGCTTGATGATGATTCAATCAAGAAATTAGCAGACACCTTGAGAAATTTAGCGGCAGGTGGCCATGCCATACTCGTTTCAAGCCATGACTCAAGGATAATCGAAGTTTCACACAGAGTGATTCGATTTCCGTCTGAAGAAGAAAAATTCGACCAAGATGATGGAAAATTCACCTTGATAGAGAAAGGAAATCCCCGCAAATCAAGCGTCGGGCACCGCCTAAATCTGAGAACTCTTTCAGGATTAGCTAACAATGGAATCGCCGGACTGCTAACACTCGGAGCGATGCTTGCATTACTAGACCCATCTCAGTTAGAAGGAAGAATCCTTACTGCTTTTATCCTTGCACCTGCTCTAACAGCCGGCCTGTGCGGCAATCCAATCCACAGACTAAGCCTCGAGAACAGAGCATATGCATGGTGGAGTACAAAATCAGCAATTCCTCAAAATGCGATTATTCATTCACTAATCTTGTGCGGCGGTCTTACTTTGTTAGCATCTACAATTACCTCTGAGTTGAATTGGGAGTTGATTCTCGCTGGTGCAATACTAGGTGCTGCAACCGAAGCAGCCGTAGGACTGCTGAGCAATGCTACTCTACGCCTGGCAAGACCTAACGCAGTGATGATTAGACTGCTCACGCCGATTCTAATTCTACCATGGGCGCTTGTTGTTGATACGCTAACAGCGTGAACATTGAAGATGAGCGCCATGCGGGCGTTAAACATGAACATCAAAGGTGAGGTCGTAGCAATGCTCGGCTTTGCCGGAGCAGCCGTGACTTTGTGGCTAGGAATGATGTGGGCACCATCGGTTTCAATCAGTGCATTCAAAGCGCCAGAAGCTCAGAGAATCTTCTACTGGCACGTACCGAGCGCATGGGCTGCAATGATCGCATTCGGCTTGCTATTTATCGGCTCAATTTACTGGTTTTTCAAAAGAAGCGATTGGGCATGGAGACTGCACGTTGCTAGTAGCGAGGCTGGCCTAGCAACTGGACTGATGTGTGTTTGGTCTGGTTGTATTTGGGGTGCTGCTGAATGGGGAGTTCCTTGGGATTGGACCGATGTTAGATTGAACACGTTTGCAATACTAACACTTCTTTCTCTGTACCTCGTGATGGGGCGAAGGTCTCAACCTGATGGTGTAGAAACTAGAGACACATTTGCAGCTTTCGGAATGTTCGGATTCGCTTTGGTTCCACTGACTTACATCGCAACTAGACTATGGCAAATTAGGCACCCTGGACCAGTTGTTGCAACCTCAGAAGGTTCACTAAATTCTGACATGAGCATAGTGCTATTCCTTGGAGCCATCTCTTTCACTACTCTAACCGTAGGATACGTCATGGCTGGTATGCGACTAACTAAATTGGAAATGCGCTTAGAGGAGTTGCAGGGCCAATACGAGGAGAGGATGAGATGAGTGGTCAAACTTACCTTACTGTAGCGTACCTAGGTATGATTGGTGCACTCGCTCTTTGGACTTGGACTGTTTTTGCTAGGTCCAAAACCTTGCAAAACAAAATCGATTCTTTGGAGAAGGCTTTAGCCCGGGATGAATCTGAGTAATCAGGGGTGAAGTCATGGACCTTGGTGGTGAATTCTGTCTAGTCTGCGGAGCAGACCCCCCACTATTCACAGATAGGATGTGTGAGAAGTGTACACGGGATAGAGTAACACTTGCTAAAGTTCCAAAGAACGCACCTTGGACAAAGTGTGCAAGATGTGGAATTATTGATTTTCAAGGCAAATGGAGTAACGT
>WTIV01000041.1 GCA_011525095.1 Methanobacteriota archaeon | reverse complement strand
ACGAGATTTGGCGTTTGCCTTTGTTTGACAGCGAACTCAAATCCCCACCACGCTCGGATGATGTAACATCTATCCATATTATCGGAGATGAGGTGTATGTTTGGACAAGAGGAGGTAAGTATCGAATTATATCTCTTCAAGGTGGTAAAATACTGGATGAAAAATCATTGGAAATCGAATGTGATTTAGAGAATGTTTACTCCCATTCAAATAGATTTTTGCTTTCATCAAAAGATGGATGGACATGGGAAATTATCGATGGAGAGATCTCCGTTGCTAGAAAATTGAGAGGTACAATCCAAGATGCGGTATTTGATGGAAATGATTGGAGAATTATTTCTTGGCGCGAGGACATCATGTTGAGAGGAGAATCTGTTCCTAGGGATGACCTAGGCGTACAAATCTTGAAGCAAGAAGAGTCTTGGATGGTAGTAGATAACCAGGGTCAATTTACCCCTCATATGGGTTGATGTGTCTACAGTATCACTCGTTTTTTTGAGTGTAGCCACAGCGACCGCAAGACTTGCGGTCTGCGTGTGAAGCAAGGAAAACACCTGGTCCGCATTGCGGACAGAACTCTGATTTTCTTACTAGGTTACCGTCTTCGACAGCGTACTTGGACCACTTTGCACCAGCTTTAGGACCGTCAGACATCATTCTTCACCTCCAGAGGCATCAGTTGATTCTTCTGCGGGAGTTTCCGGTTCAGGCTCTGCTGCACGCATTTCAGCGAATCTCTCATGAATGTAAGTTGGTTCAACTTTCATTGATTCCTTGTCTGCGTATACAAGTCCTAGTCCAGTTGTAGACCCCATCCCGAATCTTGTGTTGACATCCTTGATAACGATCAAATCACGGTTGGAACCTGGTTCAATAGATGCTACAGCATTCAACATGTCTGCTCTAGATGGTGTCGCTGCACCTTCATGATTCCATCTGAATTCGATTTCTACTCTGTTCAATAGTGGGTTTTCCTTACGGTCAATAATTTCCATTTTCATTCCTCCTTCATCGGATGTTTACTTTGAGTGCGTAGTTTCCAGGGACCTCAATGTTCAGGCGGTTTGCAATTTCTGAGCGAGAGGGGTCCATAACGACGACGTAGCCGGTCCAATCTGAAGACACGGGTGCTGCTGGATGATGTGAGCATTGATCTACACCATCTGCTAAAATCATGTGGCATTCACTGCAAGCGAAAGGATTCTTTGCCATATTTGATCACTCCATTCAGTTCTGGTCCTCGTGGATCCATTCGTGGCTACCTAGTCCGGTTTGCTTACATGTCAAACCAATCTTTGAGCGGCGTGGGTCGCTTGTGTCTGGCGAAAGAGATACAATTCTTGCTCTAACCGAACTTCCAACTCCCAACTTGCGTCCACTCTGTCGTCCTTCTAGTAGACCCATGCCTGCGTTAATGTCAACATGGTCTTCCATGATTTGTGATTTGTGAAGTAGTGCTTCCATTGGCCCAATTCGAACGAATGCTCCGAAATCATTGACTTCTGATACAGCGCCTTCGACGACCTCATAATCTTCGATGCAGAACAGTACTGCATCAAATCTAACCTTTTGATAGATTGCACCGTCACCGTGAATGATTCTACCACGGTCCATTGGTTCGTGGTTTGAAGTAACTAGAACGAAACGGTTTTGCTCATCGAATCTACCTTCAAATGCTGAAGCAGCGAGTCTGTCAATGTGCTCGTTCAATGATTTGTCTTTGCGAATGTATTCCGCTGGGATACGAATGGTATCCTCCTTTGTGACAACTTTGTACATTTTTTCACCTCTTTTTTCCTCTTCCAATTCACTACCAGAGGACGAGTGAGGTGAGTGCCTCATCCGTCCTTCATCGGCTGTGCCTCGGGAGAGAAGTGTGACCGAAGTCAGTTACGCCACCAACGACCCCTATTTCAATGATACTACAGTCAGCGAGGTGTATATCTGCCCCATAGCGCCTTACTTCGCTGTCAAAATATGCTATATTTTTCGGTTTCTAATGGGCCCGTAGGGCCCAAAGCCCTAACTACCCCAAATGACCCACTAACGAACGGTGAGGTTAGTGCGTAAGCAATCAAGAGCGTTTCTGATGCTTCTGATTTTACTAACCTCTATCGTCGTGGTACCTGCGCCAACTATTGCTGATGAGAATGATTCAGATGCGTGGAATCCGCTTTCTCAGCCTTGGGCGCAATACGGCAGAGACCCTGGACACACCAGAGCACTACCCACTCATGGTGACACTGGTCTGACAACTATTGAGACTCCTGCAATAAACTGGGTTGCCTTTGATTCTGGCTTAGGCGCCGACGGTTACGGAGTGGCGATTGGAGACTTCTCTGAATCAATCAGCTCGCCTCTCGGAGCGAAAGAAAGGTGTGGTGAAGGTCATCTATTCGCAGTGCTAACCTACACCGATGGAGTAGAACGAAGATTAGCAATCATTGAGGGCGATACTGCCAAGATTACATGGGAAGTAAATCTAGGTGATGTTGACATCATCCGTTCCACCCCTGTCATCGTTGATGTCAATGGCGATTCAAAGCCAGAAATAGCGATTGTTTACGATACGGACAGCGCTTTAGAAGTTGACCTATGGGCGCCCGAAATTACCTGTGATGAATCGGGATGGAGTGTTTCAGGACACTCGAATGAGAAGCTATGGTCATGGTCAGACGCTGATTTACGAATTGGGATTCCTAATGCCCACTTTTGGACGGCACCCGAATCTGTAACTCAACCTCTCCTAGCCGACCTCTCCCTGGACGGCACTCCCGAATTAGTAATCGCAGCCGTTGACACAACAAACGATGAACCAACTGTTGTTGCTCTACCACTAGGATTACAATCGCCTGAAGCGGACTGGTCTGTCGCACTGGACCGAGGGTCCCATCCATCGGATCCTGCGTTTGCTGCTTTAGATGATAGCAGTGGTTCTGTAGTTCTCACTACTGTTGATGAGAACAGTGGTAATTTCTGGATCTGGAGAATTGATGGCCCAACAGGTTCACTGGATTGGGAAAGGGTTTCAGTACAGGGAACCGATAGTGACTCTGACACCCCTAGAATCAGACTACCAGGTCCTGTTGTAACTCAACTGGACAATGACGCTGCTCCTGAAATGATATTGACACTCCCATCAGACAGCAACGGTGCAGATGATGGCCAGGGTGCTCAATACGTAGGAATGGAACTAACCAGCACTGACGAGATTTGGAGATTTAGAGCGAAGAATGGCTACGCTGACACAGAACCTGTTCCCGTTGATACCACCGGTGACGGTATCACAGACAGAGTATGTTGGGTAACTTGGTACTCAACTGGCGCAGGAACCACCGATAGAGATGGATTAGCGGGCTGCCAAGACATCACGATAGACCCTCCTTACAGAGAATGGTCAAGAGTTCTTCAAAGTGGTAGCGGCAACGACAATGAAGGCGAAGTCGCTATTTCTTCTCCAATATCGATAGACCTAGATGGTGAGAGCGAACCTGAATTGCTAGTTGCCTACGGAGAGAGGCTGTTTGCATTTGATGGTGCTACTGGAATATCCGCTGATATCGGCACAGGCTGGTCGTCTGCAATTGACCTACCTCACCGTACATGGGCATCGCCTGCAATTGCAGACATGGATGGTGATGGCTACCTAGACATTCTAATCGGAGACATGCTGGTGAGTGAAGGAAAACCTGACTTAGCTCCACTTGCCGATGGAAGAGGCATCGGCTTCACTCCAATCGACCCCGACCCTGGAGAGATGGTCACTATATCTGGGCAGTATTCCAACATAGGTATACTGGGTACTGATGAACCTATAACTGCAGTTCTAATGATGGACGGCGTTGAAATAAAGCGTCACCGAATTGATGTTGTGGAGCCTGTTGCTCCTTCAGGTGAAGGTGGTCCGATCACATTTAGTGTTGATATCGAAGCTACATTAGGGGTCCATGAAGTAGAATTAGTGTTGGATGTTGATGAGAACCTAACTCAAACTAGAACGGACAATGATCAATTCACATCTACAATGGTTGTCCTTGAGCCATATGTCGCTCAGATTCAAGTTCCTAGCGAGATTTCTCGAGCCTTACCAGGGGATACACAGAGCGTGAACATAACCGTCTCAAATACAGGAAGCAGGAGTGCTCTGTGGACATTGACTTACGATGATTCAAATCTACCTAACGGATGGTCATTCAGCCCCAATAACTCCGCTGACCTCTCAATCAATCTTGAATCAGGGGAGAACGCAGAAATCGAATTTGAATTCTCTGTACCGCTAGATGCGGTGGGGTCTGATGATGCACTCATACCTTTAACGCTCACACTTGACCAAGACGCTTCAGTTTCAACAACAGCGACTTTACCTCTTGAGGTAGAGCGGACCAGAGGTCTTTCCTTGCAAGGTTCAACTGGACTTCCCAGTGGCGTAGGTTATGGCCGACCCGGTGATGTAGCGCACGTCTGGATGATGGTTGAGAATGTTGGTAATGCACAGGAAACTACGGAGATGCAGTGGTCTTCAAACACATGGAGTGCAAGCACAACGATTGTCGATTACACAGGAGATACTCAATTTGGTATCGAGTTAGGGCCAAGTGAAACAAAGCAATATCTCATCGAAGTCGAAGTCCCATCATCCAAGCAACCGGGAGATTCAACCTCT
>WTIV01000232.1:2148-4684 GCA_011525095.1 Methanobacteriota archaeon | reverse complement strand
ACATAGACCCGATGGGTGTTCACACCGGTGAATCAACGGTTGTAGCCCCGGTCCAATCTCTATCGGATAGAGACCACATGCAACTAAGAGACATGTCATTATCATTGATTCGTGAATTGAATATCAAGGGTGGATGTAACGTACAATTCGCCGTGAACCAGTCTACAGGCGAAGTTCGTGTAATCGAAGTCAATCCCAGAGTTTCACGTTCCTCGGCTCTAGCATCGAAGGCAACAGGTTACCCAATTGCAAGAATGGCTGCAAAAATCGCTGTAGGGTACACTTTGGATGAGTTGCCAAACCCGATCACGGGAGAAGGCACGACTGCGGCTTTCGAGCCAACTTTGGACTATTGCGTTGTAAAGATTCCAAGATGGCCGTTCGATAAATTCCGAACAGCGGATAGAACACTAGGAACTTCAATGAAATCTACAGGCGAAGTGATGGCCATTGGACGTTGCTTCGAAGAAGCCTTCCTCAAGGCTTGGGCTTCCCTAGAACAAGGTGCTCCTCACCCTCGTCCTTTGACTAGAGCCGATGAATCAGAAGGGGAAGGAATGGCAGACAGAGCTTTGGAGCAGTTGCCAGATAATGTCCTAATTGATTGGTTAAGAATTGCAACCGACAGAAGAATGGGCGCAGTGATTGAAGCGTTTAGGCGAGGTTGGACAATTGAGCGTGTCCACGAGATTACTAGAATTACCCGTTGGTTCCTATACGGTTTCCAAAGAATAGCGAATATCGAGAATGAAATAGTCGCAAGAGGATGTTCACCTAATGATGTTACAGCCTCTGAATTTAGGAAATGGAAGAGCCATGGTTTTTCCGACGGTCACATCGCAGATGCCCTATCAGGATTCCCTGCAACCGGTCTGAAGGAGATTTCTGCTAGCAGGAATGAGCAAGCGGTGATGAGTGCAAGGCATAGGCACGTTGTTCACCCAATCTTCCGAATGGTAGACTCCTGTGCTGCAGAGTTTGCTGCAAAAACGCCGTATTACTATTCAACTTACGAACCTCATGGCGATAACAGAATAGACGTGCTTCCGGACTTGGAAAATAGAACCAAGCTTAGGCAGGTGGTAATTGGTTCTGGCCCAATTAGGATTGGTCAAGGAATCGAATTCGATTACGGCTGCGTCCACGCTGTAAAGGCAATACGCGAAGCTGGAATGGATGCAGTTCTAATGAATAACAATCCAGAGACTGTGTCCACTGATTTCGATACATCGGACCGACTATACTTCGAACCTTTGACACTTGAATATGTGACAGAGGTTCTACTTCGTGAGAAAGCACATGGTATCCTACTTCAATTTGGAGGTCAGACTGCAATCAACCTTGCTCTGCCGCTTGAAAAGCGATTACCGGTTTTGAAAATGGACTTAGATATCCTTGGAACCACTTGTGACGCAATTGATGAGGCCAGTGATCGAGAGAGATTCGAAGCATTTGCAGAGAGAAACGGTATCAGAATGCCAAGGGGTGCTACCGGAACAAGTGCTGATGACGTTAGGAATGCAGTTGATAAGATAGGATTCCCTGTTCTAATTCGTCCATCATACGTTCTTGGTGGTCGTGGAATGGAGATACTTGCCAATGAAAAGCAGTTAGAGGCGTACCTTGCAGAAGCATATCTTGCTCCTGACAAACCTCTACTGGTAGACGAATATCTAGGCCATGCAATCGAATTAGACGTAGATGCTGCATCTGATGGAAGTGAAGTTTTGATTGGCGCAGTGATGGAACACCTCGAAGAGGCAGGTATCCACTCTGGTGATTCTACATGTTTCATACCAACTCAAAATATTCCAGAAGATATGCTTGAAAGGGTTAGAGAGCAAACACGCAAGATAGGAATCGGCCTGAAAATACGTGGCTGTTTCAATATTCAATTTGCAATACAGGGTGATGACCTATATTGCCTTGAAGTTAATCCTAGAAGTAGCCGTACGGTGCCTTTCGTCGCTAAAGCAACCGGAGTTCCTATGGCAAGAATAGCGGCGAGGGTTACTCTTGGAATCAATCTAAGCGACCAAGATATTCCAAAGGCAACTTCAGGCCACGTCGCTGTTAAAGCACCTGTATTCCCCTTCATCAAGCTGCAAGGACTTGATCCGGCTCCAGGTCCTGAAATGAAATCGACTGGAGAAGTATACGGCTCTGATCTAAGAGCTGATGTGGCATATCTCAAGGCTAGGCTGGCAACAGAAATTCCTGTGGCGAAAGAAGGTGGTGCATATCTAACAGTTAGAGATGAAGACAAGGAGGCTCTAGTTCCTGTGGCTAGAGAATTGGAATCTATGGGCTTCGCAATCTATGCAACACCTGGAACTGCGGATGAAATTAGAGCAAATGGCATAGATGTTCAAACCGTCTATAGAATAAACGAGAGAAAGCATCCTGATGCTTTGGACTTAATGAGAAAAGGACAGGTTTCTTTCATTGTTAACGTACCAACAATCTCTGGAGGTGCGGTAAGAGATGGAAATATGATGCGCAGATTAGCAGTTGAGATGAACATTCCATTTGTAAC
>WTIV01000232.1:0-2048 GCA_011525095.1 Methanobacteriota archaeon | reverse complement strand
GAGATGGAAATATGATGCGCAGATTAGCAGTTGAGATGAACATTCCATTTGTAACGACAATGTCTGGAGCAGTTATGGAAGTAGCTGCAATCAAGGCGAACCGTGAAGTCGACCTTGTACCGATGAGACTTACAGTAAATTACTGATCAGCACGCATCATATGCTTCAATGATGTACTCAGTAAGTGGGCTTGTCCAAGCCAGGTCACTAATTCCGTCCTTTCCTTCAGCGTCATAGACCCTGACGACGTCTTGAACTCTCACGTTACCATCGCTAGACCTTGCTAGAATCGTCTTAGGTTTCAGTACCTTGCCAGTTCCGTGTGGGTCGTAAATCGTATCGAGTGCTTCAGCCAAGAACCAGTCTGCCTTGTCAGCTGGGTCTCCTTCGAATGTCTTCTTGACTTTCTTGGCTCCGAACAGGCCGCCGGCCTTTTTCTTTGGAGTTGTAGCGTTGGACTTTTTCTTTGGAGTTGAGGCCTTTGCAGGTGCTTTCTTTTCTGCCTTTGATTCGGATTTAGGCTTCGCTGCAGCGCTTCTTCCTTCAAATTCAGCCTCTAATTCCTTTCTAATTTCCTTCTCAAGTTTCTTTCTTAGAGCATCCTCATCAACAGAGTTTGCATCTTTCTTGATGTTTTCAATTACAGTTAGGTAATGTGATGCGACTTGGATTAGTGCGGTCTCCATACTAGCTTCAAGTTGCATTGACACCACGTCTCCGGAAGAGTCTCTCCATTTTCTCCACTGAAGCATTGTGTTGGCGTGAATGTCTGAACCACACTTCGGGCAGAAAGAGCGCTTCGGTGGTTTTAGCACCGGAATTGACCGCATAGCTTCTGGGTCGATACCTTCGTGTTCACCGCTAGATACGTCATGGATGTGAGTACTCGCTTCCATTCCTAGGTTCATAGCATCTCTGAACAGACCGTCCGATAGGTCAAGGTCCCCTTTCTGAACAAGGACCCAACCATCGGTGCCACGCACAGTTGCCCTAACAGCAGCCGATGCCGCAGCGGATTCTCCAAATTGGTAATTTGTGAATGCACTCTCAACAACAGTTTCTGATTCCCCTGCTGCCAATGCTTCACCAATGTCATCTTCATCACCGTCTGCTGGTGCAGCGATTCCTAACAAAATTGGATTTGCTCCTTCCTCGACCTTAGCGATCATGTCGAATTTTTCTGCCATAGATAGGTCATCACGGGTTCTGATGACGTCCTTTAGTTGGTTCAAATCGTGACCTGTAGCCGTTATTGGTCCACGAACAGTCAGGTCGTTACCACAGGATAGGCAGAACTTCGAAGCAGGTTCGACACCAGCCTCGCAACTTGGACAGTATACCCCGGCCATGTGTTGGCAACAACTGTCGATACCTTTCAATCGAACGGTACAGATACTCCGTATCTGCTCGGTTTTGGATTTCTCTCTAGACTTCGAGCAAATTCAACACTCTTTCCCTTTCGACTTCGGAAAGTATTGGTGCTAATCTAGGTCCTTTCTCAACTCCAAGTACTGCTAAGTACAGGTTTCTATAGCCATCTCGGGGGCTGATTTCATTCTCCTTAAAACATGTTGAAATTGCAATTCCAATATCATTTGAGTTCCATTCACAGTTTGAAAGTGAATCTTTGAGGCAATTAATGATTTCAGAGTTGAGGCCCTGCATGGCCTCATCACGAATTTTTATTCTCAACTCTTCTGGGAAATGAGGTCCCTTGATCCAGTTTCTCATTCGATTCAAACGGTCGGACACCTTTTCTCCAATAGTGTTGATGATTTCTTCATCAGATTTCACTTGGGCAAGCATCGCAAGGTGTCTAAATGATACGTTTGAATTACCCGAATCGCCGATTTTACTCATACGCAGTGCTCCTTCAGCATCTTCCAAAGCAACCTTTTGTCTCCTAGACAAAGAGTCATCTGCCATCTCTTCGTCTAAATTTCTAGAAAGTAATCTCTCATATTCGTCTGCTAACTCAACCAAGGACATCCCTGCATCGAATGTGATTGCCTTCTTCGGTTTTGTAGATGCAATTAGGTATCTCAAGA
>WTIV01000059.1 GCA_011525095.1 Methanobacteriota archaeon | reverse complement strand
TCCCAATCGAGTTGATTGGCAAGGTCTTCTGCAAGTGCTCGGGAATTACTTCCGGACACTACTACCATGTTACTAGTGCCGGCGAGGGGGCTAAATGAGGATTCTCATCAACAAAGTATTTCATACATTGATGAACAATCGATGAAATCGAGATACTGTGTGTTGAAAATGGTGCGCGAGGCAGGACTTGAACCTGCGACCTCCCGGTTATCAGCCGGGTGCTCCAGCCGACTAAGCTACCCGCGCAAAGGCAGGTCGCCGACCAACCATCCCATCATAAAGACGACGGTATGCTTACTCTTCGATTATAGCATCAGGGTCGTTTGCTTGAATGTACGATGGTAGTCCAAGCAACTTGTCGAATGTTCTCGAAAGAACAACTTCGTCCAGGCGTTCTCGTGTACGTGCTAATGCTGTAATTGGGATATTGATGGTTGTATCAATTCCGTATTGCATTTGAACTCCGATTCTGGTCTTCACTACGACCGCGCGGTAGGTTCTCTTGATTTTGACTAAATCGGTAATTACTCCGATTTCCATGCCTTGGTTGTCTAGGACGGCCCTGTCCATCATTTCATCAGGTGCATACAACTTCTCATCGATTCGGACAGTGTTTCTCCAGCGTCGCTGAAGTTCTCTCATGGATTTTGAGAGTTTTACAGATCCATCATTTCTGATACTGTGTATTAGTTCCTTGTGTAATGGTGCGAGTTCAGCAGGCTTTCGCATAAATTCGTCAGCGACTCCTGGCTCTACCATTATGCGCATTGAGCGCACTCTTGCTTCGTTCGGGTGGTGTCTCTCTCCAACGATGACGCCCACCTTTGTATCATTCACGTATACATCCCTTTGGAGTAACTCCTGGATGTCGTATTCGTTCTTCGGCATTTTTTCCCATCTCCTTGGTCTATCGGGCTCTTGACCAATCTATCCTCGACAGTGACGACTATTATACTTGCCCCCTTCTAAGAATCCTTTTCCAATTGAATTTGTCGCATAATTCGCGTATCTCCAATTGGATAACCGTTCGCGTTTCGATTTTTGTCGGTGTTTCTAAAACGCGATTCTAATTGATGTCGCATAATCCTATTTCGAGACTTTTCCAAAATCCATTTTTTCAATTAAAAATTATAATTTTCAATTGATATTTTATGGATAAACAACCTCATCAACAAGATACTATTCGATTACGAACAATGGCGATTGTTGTCATAGGAGCTACCTGTTCATTAGGTGAAGCAGTGGTAGACAAATTATTGTCCATGGACGTGGATGTCGTCGCTATCGAAGAATCTCATAAAACCAGGAACGAGTCTCTTCTGAAGTACTCGAATTCTAAATTATCTGTACAAGGCGATGGCTACTCTGTATCATTTGATGGAAGCCCTGCCGACATTATCATAGGGGGAAATTTGCTTATCCACGATCTGATTCCTACAAGGAATGATAGATGGATGGCAGATGAGTTCGTTAGTTGGTTAACCGGAAAGGATTGCGAAGAAAGACCAAGATATTGGTTAAGCGTAATCGATGCTGCAAATGCCATTGCACACCTAGCATTGTCAGAAAAGAACTTCTCCGATTTGCACATGTGTGGAAGAAGAGAATGGTCTTACGACGATACGAAAGCAGAATTCGAAATGTTGTGGAATAGGACAAATCAGGGGCAAACTGGTAAATTTACCGCAGAGACATTGTTTGGCCATGATATAGCAGGCATGGAGCCTAAACCAATCGGCTCAGATTCTTATTCTAGGCCAAATTTAGATCCATTACACAATGAGTTATTGCAACTAACAGGAGATGGTTGGAGGCCGTTAATTCCTCTGAGAACAGCGATAATGACATTTATCGCTGGCATTCTGGAATAGATAAGACGTAGCGGTGATTCAATGGATTTAGAAATCAGGCAACTAGGCAAATCTGATGTTGATTCAATATGGAAAATCAACGAAGATGGTCTTCCCGGTACAGGCAAGGTTTCTCCGGAAGAAATAGAAGCACTTCTAGACTTTTCATCGTTAGCTGTAGGCGCATATTATGGAGAGGAGTTAGCCGGTTTTGTGATTTGCCTACCTCCAAAAACAGCGTATGGCAGCTTGAATTATGCTTGGTTCAACAAGCGTTACAATGAGTTTCTCTATGTTGATAGAATTGCAGTTGCCACACAATATCAAAATCAAAGAATCGGTACAATGCTCTACGATTTTGTAAAAAGGAATGCCATAGAAAATGGAATTCCGGTAACTGCTGAGGTCAACATTCAACCTCCAAACCCAGGTTCAATGAGGTTTCATGACAGGCACGGGTTTCAACAAGTTGGGGTTTTGGAACACGACGAGAAATCTGTCGCCCTTTTTGTTTACCAAAAATAAGGCGCGGGCCGGGGCTTAATTTATCATTGCGAGTTAGTAGTCTTGAGCATGTTCAGCATGTTCCAGGACAAGGGTCCCCTTTGGATTTATGATGAAGAGGACCTTGATTTCAATGCAAGCCCCGGAGTGGTAAGATTTAGTGAAAAACGCGATTTTTTCTCTTTTTTACTTCCAATGGTTTTCTTCTTGTTCGGTGCGATGATGTTTTCATCGTTTTTCCAAAATTATGTGGTTTACAATTATGAAAAAATGATGGATGAAAATGGCGATGAGCCTTGTTGGCCGGAGTGGGAAGACAGGATTATTCTAACCAATGGCACATACATGTGTAACCATGAATGGAATACATACCGTGAAGGATATTCGAATTACATGACTGCAGACAATCACTACAAATTCAAAGAATATGGAGAAACATATGAGCATAGATGGTCAGAACAAGATGGTTACTTGTTCATCTCGAATGTTCCTTCTGGTATTGACCACTACGAGTGTTATGTTTACATTCGAGAATCAAACCTTCCTGAAAATTTAACGGGTGACGAGTTTTGGTATTACTATCATGACCAACCAGATTTCCCTGATTGGTGTGATGAAGATCCAAGAACAGTGGACACACAGTACATTTCTAATTCATCAATACCTTTCAACGGTGAAAGAATATACGGAGTACACGAAAGCGAAGGGGAATTATGGTCGATTGAATTTGTACAATTCACGGCTGATGATCAAATAATAAGTGAATATTACTACATTGACGAGTCCGAGGAGGACTTGGTAGTGACCTTCACTCCTGCAGTACTGGGACTTGGACTGATGATCGGGCTCATTTTCTTCGGTAGGAAGAAAGAATTTGTCATCGACATCAACAATTCAGTGTTTACGAAACAGTTCGCAAGTACTCCTCATCTAGCTAAGTCGAAGAGACTTGCAAAACCGTTTGAAATGTATCTGACTCACACAACCAAAACAATTCATCACTCTGGTGGACCCGATAGTAGCATTGGACACACCACTGAAGCAAGTGGTATGGAACTCAGTATTGCTGGCGAGGATGGCAATCTAATCGACGTGATCTTCTTTAGAACTCAGGATGCAAGGAAAGATTTCAAACAAACTTTGGAGAAATTAGAATTTGTTTCTGGCACAACAATTGGTAAACCCGGAGACCAGAAGGATTGACCATACTGCTGCGAGAGCCGGGATGTGAGAATGTTCCATTCGAACAGTGGCTCCGCATGGTACTCTTGTTAGCGAATGGTGCGAGAGCCGGGACTCGAACCCGGGTTCAAGCGTTGGCAACGCTCGGTGATAACCACTACACTACTCTCGCAAGTGCAACCCTCCGATTGGACAGGGGTATAAACGGTTGTCGCTGTAATTTACGAATCGAATCAAGCGTCACCAAAGCCACCTAGGCCGCCTTCTTTGTCTGAACCTCTCATGACGTAAATCGCTGCACCTACTATTGCTAGTACTCCTAGGCCGCCTAATGCGATGTATGTCATTGTGCTACTAGCTTCAGTATTCGAGGTACTGTCTCCGGGAGCCTGCAACTTAATTGGAACAGATTCCTCTGAACTTTGTGAACCATATGTATCCATTGCTTTGACTAGTACTTCATGCGTACCAAGAGCAATGTAAGTCTTCACAGTAAATTGTTTGGAATATGTTCCATTACCGTTTGAGGTCATTGTGAACCACGTGTTTGATTGGCCAGGAGGTGCAAGGATTCCCAGTTTGACCCTAACCCAATTTAGTCCATCGTAATCTTCCACGGCAACAGTCAGAGTATACTCGACGTCTTCATCACCAATTTCAACAACTCTCAACTCGCCTATATTGATCAGAGGAGGCTCATTCATTACATCAATTGTAATTTCTCTGTCCTCATTGCTTGGAATGTGGTATTGGGCTGAAGTGGTCGTAGCTTGAACTATGATCGCCGCCCCAAGGGAATCAACCATCCTCACACTAAGCATTCGCTCTCCGGGAGACATTCCACTTGGGATTTCGATTTGACCAGCCCAAACTTCTCCAACTCTATTCAATTCTGTAACATCTCCACCATATTCTCTCATGTCGATTGATACGTTTGAAACACCATGTGCGTCGAAAACATGGGCGTTAACGAGGATAGCTTCTCCTCTGTGAACAATTGAAGGTACAATTTCGATTTCAGTAAGCCTAGGTGCTTGGTTGAGTACAGTAATGTTGGAATCTGCTGAATCGGTTGCGTCGAATGCATCTGTTACCGTGACAGAAACCGGCATTTCGCCAACCTGTAGTCCGGGGACGGTAATTTCTGCAGTCCAGATATCGTCACCGATAACTCTGTC
>WTIV01000118.1:2069-4724 GCA_011525095.1 Methanobacteriota archaeon | reverse complement strand
CTGGTTCCTCTGCCTGTGGCAGAATGACTTCGTGAATTAGGTGGACCTGCAAGTCATCGCCGTCGTAGGCTGTAGGCATTGTAACTTCCATTGTGCCGGTAGTTGCGTTTCCTAGGTCTACGATAGCTCTCACACTCTTGTTGTAGTATTCTTCTTCGTTACCACCATCAGGGAAGTAAGCTAGTTTTTCTACAATCCAAAGTGAAGATACGATTTCACTACCCTCTGGGAAGTTCGCCATATCTACGACGAGATTCCAGGTCACAACAGGGTTTGAACCATTGGAGACGGCCCAGCCTAGGGATGATGAACCGGTTCCCAAATCTAGTGAATTTGCTAGGTTCTGATTGTAATCATCTTGCAGAGATTCGCCGTCAGGTACACTACCTATTTGTCGAATAGTTCCGTTGAAAATAGCGGTTGGGGGTAGCCTCTGGTCGTATCTTTCTATCCATCTGTCGTCCCCCTCTTGTGAGCCTAGAGGGTCCTCACTTTCTCCGATAAATCTGTGGAAATGGTATGTTTGCATGTTGTTTTCAGCCTCAATTTCTTTCAGAGCCTTTTCTACCGATATGCAATTTGTACACCAAGTTGCAGTGTAATCTTCAACGATTGCTGGTAAATCAGAAAGCGTGCTTGAAGCATTGCCAGACGCATTTGCATCTACATGCATTCCACCAAATACCGCCCCAACATCCTCTAAAGTTTGAGGACTTCCTGCTTGAGTACTTGGCATTGGCGATAATAACAGAGCCAATGCGATTAGTAAGATACGGGCGCGCATACAACCCCCACTTATCCCTTCACTTTGAATGATTTTGTTTTAGGTTCGAGGCGTGGGTTCAAGAACCACCGTCACAGAGTTTGCCCGTTGGCGGGCCTGAATATGTTGACCGAGG
Source organism: Methanobacteriota archaeon (assembly GCA_011525095.1). GTDB lineage: Archaea > Thermoplasmatota > Poseidoniia > Poseidoniales > Poseidoniaceae > MGIIa-K1. The sequence continues at coordinate 3,825 of WTIV01000118.1, read as the reverse complement.
CAGTCGTAGCGAAGACCCAACTGTCGATGGAGGCAGTTCCCGCAGGTCAAGCTATGCCAGATTGGTTGATATCTTCCTTAGTTGAAGGAAAGCGATTGATGGTTATCCATCCCTCTGAACAATGTAGAAAGCAATCCATTGAGATGTTGCATGAATTAGGTGCTGGGAAAGCTATTGATCCATCCCATCACCTGACAATTAACCGATTAATCGGTATTCTACACGTCGACCTTCGTCTACCAGTGTTGCTTTCAGACGATGGGATTTTGTTTGAAAAAACCCATCGGGCTTTGAGTGCAGAAGCAACTGGAGAAACTTTTTCTGGCCTTCTTTCTAATCCTAAACACAAGTGGTCTCGCTCAAGAACCCGGAGACTACTATCGCTCTACAAGGAGTTGACTAAACTCAAGAGACCGTGGGACTGGGAGGAAGACCCCGGAGCAAGAATCTGCGATAAGGTCCTCCAAGCGATGGAGTCGGAATTGCAAGCAACTCATCCACTACGTCTGAAAAGAACAGTTTGGCAAGCACTGAAGGAAACGGAGAAAATGCCATTCACAATATCTGATGTTGAAGGTATCATAATGTTGGACCACCCTTCCAATATTTCAGAGGTCGAGATTGAAATCATTAGGGAAATTTCGAAATTAAAACCCGTTCATCAATTGGTAAACCCTGGTTCACACAGGCTTGGTTTCCATGGTGAATATATCGAAGACATCTCTCCTGTAAGAAGAAATGATGCTTTACCAAAATGGGTCCCGTCTCATGACGTTTGGGCCCCAAACATCCCGCCGGGCTGGTCATCACCCATCTCTGAAAAACGTAACAGAGTAATCAATCACGTGATGTGTGAATCCAATAGCCAGACCCATCTAGCATTAGCAAGTATCCTAAGTCAAATCGAAGGAGATATTGTTGTTGTAACGGGAGATGTAGAGAGTCTGAATGCTCGCTTGAGTCCTTATTTGCATTCAATAGGATACCATTCAAAAGAAGAATCGGTGAAGGTAAGAGATACGAGTGGTGTAGCACGAATACTTTCTATTGCCAATATCTCTAGGGGAGAAGAGGCATGGTCTCTTAACAAACTAACACAGTTATGGAATCAAATCGAATTACCAATGGTTTGGGACATACTAGATTTGCAACACCCGGTCCATCAAGATTGGAAACCAAGATTGCATCCTGAGATACTTTCAGAAATAGCCAGAGGCTTCCATCTACTTGGTGGAAGAGGTGCGCTGAGAAGATGGCAATCCACATTGAATACTGCAAGGCCAAGGGCTGGCGTAAACACAAAGCAAAGAGAACAGAAACTAGAGGAATGCCAATGGTGGATATCCTGCATTTCGAATTGGCTCTACCCAACATTGTCAGGTTATGATAAAAATGACGTTACTAGAGAATTGATTGGCTGTTCAACAGGGGAACAACTACCTCTACCAAACCAGCCAAAAGACGTGGTAGGTTGGCTAAATTCTTGTTTGAGTCAGATAGACTGGGCAACCCTTGCATCACGTGATGAGTTGTTTTCCAATACTCTGCCCGGATTGCAGAATTTCACTGCTTCAATCAACAGGCTAATACAAGAAAATATTGCATTGAACTCTGAAGATTTCATTGAAATTTTGGATTTAGTTACTACGCATGATAAGATAAAAGGCAACACTTCTAGCGATAACGGAATCAAAATTCTCTCCCCTTCCCAAGCATATGGGATTCAATCGGAGTATCTAATTCTCTGCGATATCGA
>WTIV01000118.1:0-1969 GCA_011525095.1 Methanobacteriota archaeon | reverse complement strand
TTAGCATCAATAGAATCTCGTAACCCAAAACTCCAGCCTCTCAATCCAAATGGACTCATAGTTGCTGCGGAAACCGAGGTGCTGAGCGATCAATTGTCAAGAAGAAGAACTGGTGACGATTTAGAAATTGGGCAAATTCATCCTTTCGCTAGTGCATCTCAGAGAATATTATCTTCTGACATGAAATTACTCCCAACCAAAACAAAGCCCGCTAATGCAAGAGAATCAGAAGTGTGGCCTCACTTAGGAATAATGGCGAAAAAAGGCCTTGGAATTCCAATCGATCCTAGACCAATTCAACCTCCCTCCACTACCCTAAAACAGTTAGATGAAATCACTGGACGTAGTACAATAAAACTCAATTTGCCAAAGGTTTGGTCACAGGGAAGACTCCAATCTTGGCTTGAATGTCCTCGCAGAGCTTGGTTTGAGAAACACATGTATCTTGGCGATAGTGACCAAATGGAGGAAGATTTGGCAGCATCAACTCGTGGAAACATCGTCCACGTTGTGGAAGAAGCAATTCTTCGAGCCCATGGGCTAGATGAGAATGGTTTAGCCTCCACTCCTTCTCCACTCTTTGCAGGTGGTTTAGGTAGTGTGGAAAATGCTTGGCAAATCGCTTTGGAGACTCTAGCAGAAAATGCTACTTGGATGAGAAGAGAAGACGGAATTTCTGCGCATCGTTGTAGAGATTTGATCGGAGTCAGTCCGATTCAATGGAAGGAGTGGCTAGAACATTCCTCGCCAATTCCAATAGGCGGAAGGATCGGGCGAATGATAGAGAGTGATTTTGCTCTAACTAACGTAGCACCAATCGCAACGGAGTGGGAACTTTCGGGTGAAGATGGAAAGCATGTGAGAATAGAATTGCCAGAATCATCTGAAGATTCATTCCTGCTTCGCGGTCGAATTGATAGGGTTGATCAGTTGGTCAACATTAGCACCGAAGAATCAGAAACTCAGGAAATTGTACCTTTAGATTTTGACTTAGATAATCCTCCAAAATCCAAGCGATTGATTATTCTTAGAGACATCAAATCAATCGATGGCACAAAAGACAATGGCGACAATGAGAGGCATTTGAAGGGAATTTTCAACGAACTACAATTGGCCCTATACGCAAGAGCATGGGAGGTTGCAAATCCGGGAGACAGAGTGATTGGCGTTGGTGCAACTCAAGTTGGTAACCAAACCCAGCATTATGTTGAAATCGACCCTGAATTCTTCGACTTGTGCACCCAATTAAACGTTGGAATTGTCTGTGGGGACACGCATGGACATTACAGAATGCCAGGTGACTCAAAGGATGAGAAATCAAACCCATTTAGAGCTTGGATGAGAGAAAGAATCACTACAGCAATTCGTGTAATCAACAGTGCAAAGTCCGGCAATATCCATCCTGAACCGTCACGCATGTGCAAATATTGTCCAATTAGTGACGCCTGTCCAAGTGCCCAAAGAGGTGGTTGGTGATGGTTGAATTCAATGTCTCACAGAGTCTTGGCTTGGACATCAATCGGCATATTGCCATAGACGCAGGAGCGGGTACTGGAAAGACCACCGTCATGGCAAGCAGATATCTTCAGCACCTCCTGTCAGCCGAGCAGAGAGCGACTCGGATTTTACCCTCAGCACCAAGAATCCCCCTGAAGGGAATGGGGGCGATTAGAGTACCATCCAAGGAAAGAACTGGCCTAGAGGATTGGCAAGGCCTCTTGCCCACAGAAACTGTTGCTATTACCTTCACGAAAAAAGCAGCAGCAGAATTGAAGGGCCGCATAAGAAGATTGATTGCAAATTTAGATTCAAAAACGGAAAACAGGTTGACAAAACAAGGCGATGTAGCCATGCTTCTATCGTTGGTCGACGACGCTCCAATTTCAACGATAGACTCGTTCCTGTCTTCGATAGTATCCCCTTGGATGGGATTGGTTTGTGAGGACCCCACCAGTGAGCAGTTAGAGGA
>WTIV01000038.1:1458-4739 GCA_011525095.1 Methanobacteriota archaeon | reverse complement strand
GGACAAAGTGTGCAAGATGTGGAATTATTGATTTTCAAGGCAAATGGAGTAACGTTGACGATGAAGATCTGTGGCACGAATTAGTGGCAAGAAACGTTGATTTCCACTCAGAAATCGAGGATTTAGAATTGGGACTTATGGCCCAAGAGGTTGATGGAAGACATACACTAATCCACTTAGAGATTGAAGGCGTAATAGACAATCTTCTCTACACAGAGCAGCATACTATGCGTGCTAGGATGTCCAACGGCGTGTGCCTTACTTGCACAAGACGCGCTGGGAATTATTTCGAAGCCACCGTTCAACTACGCTCAAGCGCACGCAGGTTATCTGAAGAAGAATTCCAAACACTGCGAGCAACGCTCGACACAGTTCTGGCAGAGATGCCCGATGACCCGATGTTCTTCATCACGAAAGAGGGACCTGTTACAGGAGGATATGACGTCGTTCTTGGCTCAAAAGCCCTAGCGAGAGCTTGGGGTAGGCACCTAATCTCACAGCATGGTGGCCAAATTACCACTACCACCTCTGTAGTTGGTAGGAAAGATGGTGTAGACTTGACAAGGCTGACTCTTCTCTATCGAAAACCAGGCTACGAATTAGGTGATGTAGTTAGGTGGAGAGGAAATCTTTGGAGGCCATCTACATGGACCGGAGAGGGTGCAATCCTCGAGAGAATCGAGAGACGTGAAAGAACAGGTGCGACTTGGCGGGATTTGGAAAATGCAAATGTCGTAGCACGACTAAGTGAGTTCGTTTATGCCGATTCTATCAACGAAGATGCATCTGTTGCAGAATTCTTAGACCCTAACGATTGGAAGATGACCGCTGTTCGATTACCGTTCGAACATACGCCGGGTAGGAAGCTTTTGTTGGCAAGAATTGATGGTGAATGGATTTGTCTACCAAGATTAGGGATGGACGGTGAGTGACATGGAAGAAGGCATGATTCGCTTGGCAACCGCCCTTGACAAGCAGGACATGATTGGTTTCAGTCGTTCCTTCGTTAACGACATACGCAAAGGAAGAGAAGCCGTAAACAGAGAGTTGCTGCCTTGGCTTGATGACCTTGACACCGGTTGGAGTGGAGTGCTATGTCTTGGAATGGGAGGTTCTGCTGCGGGTGGAGATTTTCTCTCAGTGCTGTGTGATGAAAGTGGTGCGGTTCCAGTAAGATGCCATAGAGGATATGACCTACCAAACTGGTGGACTCCGGACTGGCTAGTATTAGCAACATCATACTCAGGAAATACAGAGGAAACACTCGAAGCTTGCCGCCAGGCGCTGAAGAATGATGCTACAATTGTGGTGATTTCAAGCGGCGGTGAACTTGCAGGAATGTGTGAGTTATCCGAGAGGGCATACCTAATATCCTGTCCATCTGGCCAGCCACCCAGGTCCGCTTTTGGCCACATATTCTCAAGGCAATTATCACTACTTGTGGAAATTGGAATACTGCAGGCAGAAATCTCAGAACACGCACTGATGAGGCTACAATTAGCCGTCGAAGATAATGACATCATCACCCATCCAGAAGGTGATGTTGCTAGCCTTGCTCTAAACCTAATGCAAAACCCAATCGCTATACTAGGTCCTGAAGAACTGATGCCAGCGGTTAACCGCTTCAAGAATCAGTTGAATGAGAATTCATCCAGATTTGCACGTATTGGAGCGTTCCCCGAAATGAATCACAACGAGTCGGTAGCATGGGGAGGAGTTGGAGATGACCAAGACCCATCTGCTCCAGACCAAGCATTACTCCTCCTTTCATGGGATGGAATCCATCCTCGTGTACGACACAGAATGGATTGGTTCGTATCTAATTGTCCAACCGAATTGGCTTGGAAAATTCACGGTGATGGAGAAACTTTGCTAGAGTGCTTACTTCATCTTTGCATTATGACGGATTGGCTATCTATTGCTCTCGCTTTACTACATGGAAAAGACCCATCAGCAATTGACCCAATTATTTCTCTAAAGGAATACTTGTCACAAATCGACTAGTATAGAGGACCAAGGACCATTCTTGGGTCTGGATACTTTTCGAGAGCCCAATCTCGGTCTTCTCTTGCTACGACTCCTGGCATGTCATTTCCTTCCGGCTTTTCCCAAGACAACTGGAAGTGGAGGTGTGGCTCCCAGCCTCCGTTGACGCTCTTGTCGCCAATGGTTGCAATAACTTGGCCCTCTTCTACAACCATCCCTTCATGCACCATGTCCAGAGATTCCATGGACAAATGACCGTAAAGAGCCCAAATTGGCTTTCCTTCGATTTCATATTCGACGATGATGGTTGGGCCGTATGAGCCATCTTCAGCGTTTACTCCTAGAGAGTAGACTACGCCTTTGTCGAAGGAGTGTATTGGTTCTCCAACTGGTGCGCCGATATCAATTCCAACGTGTAAATCTCTTTCTCCACCGAAGAGTTCGTGAGTATACATGCCTGGTCTGACTTCGTCATAGCGTCCAATTTGATAGGGGAATGGGCAAACAAAATCAGGGTCTACTCCTCTTGTAAAGTCAAACACCCAATACTCCTCGGGGAGTAGAATGACTTCTGCCATGTCTTGTCCCAAAAGGCGCTAATTCATCATCCTTCGCAAATAGGTTTGAAACCTAGATTAGAGAGCGAAAGACATGGCACTTGGTTTGGAAGTAGCACTACTTCCTGGCTTTGCTATCGCTCGTCGATTAGATTCCGAAGGCGATTGGAAAAGACACCTAATGCTCAGTCCAGCGATTGGTTTGCTTGTTTGCTATGGACTTGCAGGATTTACCTCTATCTTCGAGATGACACTTTCAACACTGACTTACCTGCTGATTATTGCCAATATTATCGCACTAATCGCAATTAGAGTTGAGCTAAATCCAATTCCAAAAGAAGTCACTATTGAAAGAAATTCATGGTTTTGGATCTTTACAATAATCGCCTGCTTCATCGCAATTACTCCACTGACTTACATGCGACCAATGGGTGTTGATTGGATTGGATTCGCATCTCTTGCAGATTCTGTATCAAGGAATGGCGGATTCATTTTGAGTGAACCATCGGTTGGCAAATGGCTCTATCCTCCAGCATTCCCAACACTTGCTGCATGGTTACCAGGTTCATCGCTTGATGGAGTATTTTGGTTGGGAGTTATGAGTTTCGTCGCTCTACTGCTAGGAATAGCAGCGGTTGGAGAAAAGATGGGTTGTGGCCATTGGACAATAATGGCAATGTTGCTTGCACCGGCCCTTTTTGCAAAGAATTTGGATTCTGGATATCCAACAGTTGCTAG
>WTIV01000038.1:0-1358 GCA_011525095.1 Methanobacteriota archaeon | reverse complement strand
CTATGGGCAGCATGGACATTGCGAGGTGACAAGAATGCAATGATTCTTACACTCTGGTTAGCGATGAATTGGGTCTTATCTGGAGTACATATTTTCGATGGACTAACCGGAGTAACCTTACTTTCAATGCTATCTTATGCACTATACTCCATGAGCATGCACGCATTCCACATACCGCTTGCAGCGTTGGTTGGAATGCGTCTTTCAAAACTCGAAGGTGGGATTTCATCAGATGGCGGCAGAGCGATTATGATTGCAACACTGCTGCTATGTGGTATCGCTCATAGCGCTCTTTCAGAGTTATCAAAGCATGATGAATTACATGCAATTTCCGACGGCGATTCTGCCCTTATCGATGGATTAGAACACTTGCCCGAGGGCTCAATTGTGTATGCTGAAAACGAGCATTGGGGTCACATTTATTCAATCCCTGAACACATTGGTATCACAACAGTCCCGACACTTGGGATTTTGAAACAAGAACATTCTATTCAAAACGCTGCTACAACTGCGATTGTTACAGATGATATTGAGAGATTGAAAAGCCTTGGAATCACTCATGCAATCGCATCTCCAAAAGGGGTGATGATGCAGTATATACAAGCCTCAACCCATTGGGAGAAAATGTGGTCTAGCGGCGCATCGACACTATATGTTCTCGAGGATGATATGATGATTTCAGACTTCATTGCAGTGGAGGGAGACAACATGCGCATCGACCCATGGTCGAGCCTTAGGGAAAGAGATCCATTCGACTTAGGCGATTACAGGTCCTACATCACAGAGGGCCGCCATACATTCGCAGTGAACGACAGTTTTGCTTACGAAGTTTGCATAATGACAGAATTTGTAGGCGAGGTATCTGCAACAATCAACTCTAGAGAGATTAGCGGTTCAGGATGGTACAATACCTGCGTATACGCAGGTGGTGGAGGCTTTGAAATCGACATAACAAGCGAACCCGAATTTTGGATTAATCCGCTTGGTGCGTCCGGGAGAGGAGACATGCTTTTCGATGAAACCGGTATTCGCATTCACTGGATAGAAATCATCTATATCGCCTAAATTTAGGGAAAGACACTACAAGGACCACACGCTCGAGGGACCGTGACAAATCTCTTCATCATGTTACCAACCCTTGATGAAGAGGGTGCATTGGAAGACATTTATCGTCGAATTCCGATTGAGGAACTGAAGCAAAAAGGCTACACTACAAGGGTGGTTGTTGTCGATGGAGGTTCTAGTGACAATACTGTGGAGATAGCAGCCGAATTAGGTTGCGAAGTCTTAGAGCAGTGGGGAGAAGGCAAAGGTGCAGGAATGCGCCAAGGTTTCAAGAAATTCCTTGAAACTGGAGA
>WTIV01000172.1 GCA_011525095.1 Methanobacteriota archaeon | reverse complement strand
AGGAAGGCTTTGATATTCGCTTGGTGCTCAGCATCCTCCCATAACAAGCCAGGTGAACCGGATTCACCGCCGCTAAATTCGATATATTGGGCGTGATCGGTTTCGCCTGCAGTATGGGCATAATCTTCCAACAATTCTGCAAACTTACGACCAAAACTGTGCCCGATGTACAAGACATTGTAGTCTTCAGAATCGACTTCTTCAGGTGAGCCCATGCCACCGTCGCCGTCTCCTTTTCCACCGCCACGGCCCAAGCATCCTGATAGGGAAACCATGACCATTGATAAAGCCAAAAATATTGCAATCCTCTTGTTCATGTTTGATAAATGGTCTCAGAGGCTTTTATTGGTTTTGTAACGACAATGTTACTCTGCGATTTATTGATGTATTTCAGATGCAATCATAAATAATATCTTAGGTTGATGAACATGGCCCGAGGTCACTCACTGGTACCCTTCTTGCTGACTATTCTAGTTTTTATTGTGCCACTAACGGGCTGTATGAGCGATGGTGCTGATGGTGAAGATGGAGATTCAGGGCCGGTCGGCCCCCGGGGGATAGCCGGAGAAAAAGGTGATTCAGGTCTAAACGGTACTCATGGAATGGATGGAACAAATGGTACTGATGGCATTGATGGGGTTGATGGTGTAGATGGTCTAAGCGCTTTAGCTATGATTGTGGAAGAGGAACCGGGAGTGAATTGTGAATCAGGTGGTGTTAGACTATTCGTTGGAATTGATGATAACGGAGATGGTATTCTTCAATCCTTTGAGGCCGATGATAATTCATTGATATGCAATGGAACAGATGGTGAAGACGCTGAACATTCAGCGGGATCATCATTGGATACTCTAACACAGATTTACACACTTGGAAAATCCGATGGATGCTCTGCGGGGGGTCGCATCATAATGACAGGTTTAGACAACGGGGACGGAGGAGGAATACTCGGTAATGGCATACTAGAAATCCAAGAGGTCGACTATTCGATTCGACACTGCAGCAGCCATGGGTTAGACCGCCTAACTGATATTAATCCGGGAAGGAATAATTCGCATCCCGGGAAATGGTACTATCCTGGTTGGGAAGGTGGAATTCATTCAATAATTGATGGGGTCCTTTACTTGAGTGCTTACGAAGCATCGACTGGATCAGAGTTGTGGGCTTATGATCTTACAACAAAATCAGTTTGGCAAGTTGCTGATATCAATATCGGTACAAATGGTAGTTCTCCGGGTCTGACAATGAGCGTTGTTTTAGGGCATACAATTTTCTTTAGCGCATATTCTGATGGTTCGGGTAACGAGTTTTGGGCTCATGACACTAGGACTAATGAGACCACTCTATTAGGCCCAGGGCTGTATAATCCCGGAGATGATATGGCGGTTGTGATGGGGAATAATGTCTATTTCAGTGCATATACAGCCCAATACGCTACCGAGTTGTGGGCTTACAGCACTTCAAATCAAACAACATGGAATGTAGTGGATATTCATCAAGGCAGTTCGAGTAATCCAGGTTGGTACATGAATTTCATTTACGAAGATATTCTCTACTTTTCAGCTAGAGATATCGATAATGTCCATGATATCTATGCTCACAATCAGTCAAATGGTACTACTTGGCAGGTAATTTCAGTCACTGATTATTACCCATTTACTCATCCAGGGGAAAATTTCCATGTTGTTGTTGACGACGTTCTTTACTTTGACGCAGACGACGAAGCACATGGACGTGAAATTTGGGCATATAATTTCACAAACAGAACGACTTGGATGGTCGCTGATATCAGTACTGGTACTCAAGGAAGCAACCCTGGTAGTAATATTTGCGAGGTTATTGGGGGTACAATGTACTTTGATATCGATGAAAATAAATTAATGGCACTCAACTTATCAAGTCAGACCAGCATAATCGTTGAGCAGTTCTCTGCTTTACCCGGTGAAGGTAGTGAAGAAATACAACTTGATGGTGTTCTATACTTCATGGCGAATGATGGTAGTTCAGGAAATGAGCTTTGGGCTCATAGTACCGATAACAGTTCTACATGGATGGTTGAAGATATAAATCTCGGGTCAAACAATAGCCAAGCTGCAACCAATTTTATTTCAGCAATTGATGGTATAATCTACTTTGATGCAATTAGTGGAAATTTTGGTCGTGAAATGTGGGCTCACGACCCAATCGATGGTTCAACATGGCAGATAGCGGACATCAATAGAGGGTTGTATAACGGTAGCAAGCCAGGACTAAGGTTCTCTGTTTTCCATGAAGGGGTGCTATATTTTGATGCGTCCAGCGAGGAACATGGTGCAGAATTATGGTCTCTTTACTTTACACACACAGTTAGTTATAATTCTGATATATCTGGTTACTAACGTTTTGGAATGTATCCGTTTATTACAATTGAAAAGAGAGCGAGAAAAGCACTTGATTTCCACTCAAACATTTTCCTAGTTTTTACTTGATTTCAAAAAAACTAGACTCTGCATCTTCTAATTGTGGACTGTATATTTTCAGTCACAGCAACTCTTCTGTAGTGCGTCTTGTGCACAGAAACAAGTCTTTGCTGGAACGATTGTAGCTCTCGAGCTTCTCTCGTTGAATAGAGCGGTTACGGATTCTAGTTCACCAGAGGTATCTCCTCTCGCTTCTAGACACAGTTTGAGACCTAATAGGCCCCACATGTTGTCCTTCCACAATTTGATGTCTGCTCTGTATACTTCTTCTGCCTCTTCGACATGCCCTTGTTCAAGTAGCAGGGCTCCCAGAATGTGGCGAACTGGTTGCATTTGTCCCCATGGTTCGTTGTATGCAAGATTCAGTGACAAATCTACTCCACGTCTTAGTTCATCAAATGCTGCACTGAAGTCGTATGATTCACCGTTAGCCTTTGCTAGGAATTGTCTTCTGTATTCGATTTCTGCTTCTAGAATTGATGCATTTACGTTCAGAATAGAAGGCCCTTCTGCTGGGTCTTGGTACATGAAATTGTTATGCATCATTCTTCCAGCAAGTGCAGGGTTTTGCAATGCTTCCTTGAACAGAACCTGTTCTTCTTCTGCTTCTGGTACCATACCCTTGGAAGCATATGCGACTCCTCTAGCGTAGTGCTGCGTAGCGATTGTTGCTGGGAACACATCCTTGTCGGTGTACATTGGCTCTGCTAAGATTTCGTCCCACTTTCCGAATCTGATCATTACGTGCCACGGCATTGTCACGTATGACTCTAGGAAGATTGCACCCATTGGGATGATTCCTGCAAGCATGAATTGAACTCCATGGTTCTCATCACCAGCAGGTAGTGTGTCTACCGCCTTTCTAGCGTACTTCAATGCGGTTTCATACTGTCCGTCGAACATAGCACACCATACAACGAAGTGGTGATTGTGCATTCTGTAGAACTTGTAGAATTGTGATTCGTTACCAGTTAGTTCGACATACTTGTCATCAGCCTCGACTGCAGCGATGTTACAATCGATTGCTTCCTTCCACTGCCCGACCCATGCATCGATGTGTGATGGCATGTGTACCAAGTGGCCCAATCCTGGCATTCTGGTACGAAGAACGTCTGCTGCTGGTAGAGCCTTTTCTGGGAATGGAGACAATTCAAGTGCGTGGCAGTAAAGGTGGCACAGTGCAGGGTGCACCTTTGCCTCTTCACTGTTTGCAAATGCATCTTCCATAATCTTGACAAGAAGTAGAGTATTGTCATCTGCAGGAGTAATTTCTCCAGTTGCTGTATTCTTATCCCATAGTTGCCAAGCTTTCAGGTTCATCAAAGCCTCTACATAGATCGCTGTAACGTCAAGGTTACCGCTGTACTTCTCGTACAGTGGAGCCATTGCCTCTGCAAAAGCGACGTTTAATTCTGGGCTATTACCCATGTTCAGAACGGATGGGTCAGCAGCGTCTCTTGCTTCAGCGGAGTGGCGAGTTGATAGTGCAGTGATTAGGTCCTTCTCTAATTCAGTGCAGTGGTCCATCACAGTGATAGCTTGCTGAATAGCGTCGTGTCCTGAACCCAATCCTGGAGCCCAGTTGTAGTTTGAAGAAACACAGTACGCAATTCCCCACCAAGCCATAGCACAGTTTGGGTCTAATTCAGTGGTTTTTGTGAAGCAAGCGATTGCTTGTTCGTGGTTGTAATTCAACATGTGTCCGAAGGCTTCAACAAACATCTTTCTTGCTTCATCATTGGCGCATGTTATGCTTTCTACAAATGAATAATTTGAGGAATCTCCAAAGTCATAATCTAACGGTGCTAAACTCATGGCTCTCGCTGATTTTGCCTCACTTATAATTCCTTGTCATTTTGACACATTATCACTCAATAAATTACCATTTTGCGGTTGATAACTTACAAAATATGCGTCCTAACTGCACAAGATGATGGCTTTTTTGGCGCTTCTGAAAATCCGAATTTACAAGGCTCTTTCATAGGTTTGAACTCACCAATGCTCTTTCCATTTATCAGTGCAGCAGCGCTTTTGATGTGCGAAACACGGTCTATTGCATACCACTCTTTTCTGTTATCTTTGGTGATGCCATATGTTCTGGTAGAAAATATCAATTTTGCAAAAAATAACTCAATTGTCTGAATGAATAGGAGAGATCGCTTGAAAGGAATCGGGAATCCTCTATTCCAACTAAAATCCAAGTCCATGGTGTTACAACTAACTTTGATGCCACCCTCACTCAGCGAGGTCGATATCTCTTCGAGTATCACTTCATCAAAGG
>WTIV01000193.1 GCA_011525095.1 Methanobacteriota archaeon | reverse complement strand
AATCGAAAAAGAAAATGGACTCCTGTACAAACGACAGCAGGAGCGTGCAAAGAAGGTGCAGAGCAGGCGATCTACCGCGCACTCGCCATGCGTCATATGGAACTTCCCGTTGGAGACTTCATCAATGACGCTCTCGCCTCTGACGTACCGAGCAATGCACGGGACGTCCTACTGTCCAATGTCAAAGACGAAGAGAATCACGACATCGCACTTGGTTACATCGCCAATGCTTACGGCGTTGATGAACAAGCTGAAGCGGAAGCCCTACGGCTTAAGTCCGCGTGGGAGGCACATCCAGATCACACGATTACCAAGGCACTTGTTGCCGAGCGTGCGATCTTCTTCGTTCTTCTACCATTCTTTCGCTTTAATGGTGACGCTGGGATGAGAACCGTTTCAGCGGACATCTCACGAGACGAACAAATCCATGTGGCGGTAAACTCACTGGCACATACCGAGCTGGGTTACAACATCAGCCCGTCTCTGGACAAGCTTCGCAAAGCCACAATCAACTGGGTGATGCAACCCTTGGGTAATCACGCAGACAAATATCTGAACAAACAATTCTGGCTCGATTCCAGCGATCGACTCATGTACGAGGGCAAAGCACCTCAACTGGTTGAGACCAAAGCTGCTCGTATGCCAGCGTTCTTCGAGCACTCGAATGTCAATCTCCCCCAATACGCTTAAGTTCCAGTACGAAAAACTGGACATGATTAAAACTCGGCTTGCGGAAGCTTTCCCTGCCGAGCCAATCAAACCTACAGATCTACCACCCGACATCTACTACAGGGCTGGTCAAGCCAGTGTTGTTTCTTTTATCAACCAACTCATAGATGAAGACTAATGTGTGTAAACATTGCAAGCTTGTTGGGCTTTGCACCCCCTGAGGCACCGAAACCGCCAAAGCTTCCTCCAATCGTAAAGGAGGCACCTAAAGAACCAAAGGCACCCCCAACTCCTGAGAGCCTGACCCCTAAAGACGAAAAACCAAAGGTTGACTTTGCTAAGAAAATGTCTGTCAAGCAGGCTAAAAAGGTTGGAGCAAGTGATCTGAAGATTCCTCTTCAACAGCAATCATCAGGCGGCACCACTGGAGGACTAAATGTCCCATAACGCGAAAGAACGGTACAGTCAACTGTCATCTGACAGGCATCAATTCCTTGACACAGCAGTTGAGTGTTCTGAACTGACGCTGCCTCACCTTATTACTGACGACCTACGTGTCCGTCAAAACCACAAGAGGCTGATTACGCCATGGCAATCCGTCGGTGCAAAGTCAGTTGTCACTCTCGCGGCCAAGCTAATGCTTGCGCTGCTCCCTCCCCAAACAACGTTCTTCAAACTGCAAGTACGTGACGACAAGTTGGGTGAGGACTTACCTCAAAATGTAAGAAGCGAACTCGACCTGTCCTTTTCCAAGATGGAGCGGATGGTCATGGACAAGATCGCAGCATCTAGTGATCGAGTTGTAGTTCACCAGGCTCTCAAGCACCTGATCGTCGGCGGCAACGCTTTGATCTTCATGGGCAAGGATGGTCTGAAGAACTTCCCCTTGAATCGCTACGTGGTCAGCCGTGATGGCAATGGCTACGTCTGTGAGATTGTCACCAAAGAACTTGTCAACCGCAAGCTGCTCGGCATCGTTCCTGATCCTGACCCCACCACTTCTGTGGGCAAGGGCAACAACGATGAAGATGCTGAGGTTTATACATACGTACGTCGCCAAGATAACGGCGGCTGGATCTGGCACCAGGAGGTCGATGACATGATCATCGAAGGCTCCAGAAGCACAGCTCCTAAAGATGCAAGCCCTTGGTTGGTCCTCCGTTTCAACGCTGTTGACGGTGAGGACTACGGACGTGGTCGTGTTGAAGAGTTCCTGGGTGACCTCCGGTCTCTCGAAGCTCTCAGCCAGGCATTGATTGAAGGCAGTGCAGCAGCAGCAAAGGTGGTGTTCCTTGTGAACCCGGCTGCTACTACCAAGCCACAGACCATTGCCAAAGCTGGCAACGGTGCAATCGTGCAGGGTCGACCGGAAGACGTAAGCGTCGTCCAGGTTGGCAAGACTGCTGACTTTGCTACTGCCTCACAGATGGCACAGCAAATTGAGCGACGCCTTGGCGAAGCCTTCCTGTTGCTAAACATCCGTCAGTCAGAACGTACAACTGCTGAAGAGGTACGCCTTACTCAGCTTGAACTTGAGCAACAACTTGGTGGCCTGTTCAGTCTGTTGACTGTTGAGTTCCTGAAGCCTTACTTGGCTCGGACCTTGATGGTCATGCAACGCAGTGGACAGCTCCCCAAGATTCCCAAAGACTATGTCCAGCCACAGATCGTGGCAGGTGTAAACGCACTTGGACGTGGACAAGACCGAGAGAGCTTGACTGCTTTCATCGGAACTATTGCTCAGACACTTGGACCTGAAGCGTTGATGAAATTCATTGATGCATCAGAAGCAATCAAGCGTCTAGCTGCTGCACAAGGCATCGACGTGCTCAACCTGGTGAAGACACCAGAGCAGATGCAACAAGACATGCAGCAACAAATGGCTATGGCCTCTTCTAAGTCTCTTGTCGACCAAGCTGGTCAACTTGCTGGCACTCCAATGATGGATCCAAGCAAGAACCCTGAGGCAATGAACATGGCACAGCAACTCATCCAACAACAACCACCCACCGATGGCTGAAACTTATACGTATGACAACTCACCTGACACAGAAGTCCTGACCGAAGAGGAACAGGACTCTCTGGCAGTAGGTGAAAAACTTATGGAAGAGCAGGATAACCTGCTAGCTGGTAAGTACAAAGATGCACAAGAGCTTGAGTCTGCTTACCTTGAGCTTCAAAAGAAGCTTGGTGAAAGCAGTGATGAAGAGCCTGCTGTAGAAGAAGCAGAAGAGGAGGAGGAGGTTGAAACCTCTCCAGCGGTAGATATGATCTCCGCTGCTTCTCAAGAGTTTGCAGAGACGGGTGAGATGTCACAAGAAACACGTGATGCTCTTGCTGAGCTAGATAGCTCTGAGCTGCTTGATGCATACATGTCTATGCAACAGCCTCCTGCTGCAGACCTGTCTGATTCAGACGTGTCAGAACTCAAAGCTTCTGTTGGTGGTGCCGAGGCATACGAACAGATCACAAGCTGGGCTGCCGGAGCACTGTCTGAGGCTGAACTTGAGGCCTTTAACAACACCGTTGAAAACGGTTCATTGGCACAAATCCAAATGATTATGGCTGGACTCAACGCTCGCTACCAAGCAGAGAACGGGTACGAAGGTACACAGCTACAGGGCAAGCCTCCAAGCAACTCTCGTGACGTCTTCCGTAGTCAGGCTGAGGTTGTTGAAGCAATCAACGACCCACGGTATGACCGTGACCCTGCATACAGGAACGACATCCTGATGAAACTTGAAAGATCTGACGTTCAATTCTGATGACAACTGTAACTGAAGACAGAGGTCGTCTAAACCTCTACGCAAAAGAACCACCCATGGAGATTATCGACGTGTACGAAACTCACAATGAAAAGGCTGAGAAGCTTAATGGTCGTGTTGCTATGCTTGGCATCATGGCGGCTCTTGGTGCCTATGCAATCACTGGTCAAATTATCCCCGGTATCTGGTAATGCCACAAGGTAAAGGAACGTACGGAACTAAAAAAGGACGTCCACCTAAGAAAGGTATGAAAGGTGGCAAAAAATGTTAGCCTCAAGATGGGCAAGCACAAGTCTCGCAAAGGCGGTTTGACCGCTGCGGGACGTGCTAAGTACAACAGAGAAACTGGTTCCAATCTCAAGGCTCCTCAGCCTGGTGGTGGGCCACGTAAGCGTTCTTTCTGTGCCCGTATGTCGGGTAACAAAGGACCAATGAAAGATTCAAAGGGTCGTCCTACTAGGAAGGCCCTTGCCCTACGACGCTGGAAATGCTAATGAGCCTCTACGAAAACATTAACAAACGCAAGAAGGCTGGTACTTCTCGCTCTAAAAAAAACTCTACTATTTCTAAGAAAGCCTACGCCAACATGAAGGCTGGTTTCCCTAAATCCAAAAAGAAAAAAGCTTAAACACTAATCACTAATTATGAAATCTATTATCGCTTCCGGTCTCCTCCTCGGCATGGCACATGGTGCCGCTATTGCTGGTCCCTACGTGAACGTAGAAACCAACTCTGGTTTTGTTGGCAACGACTATACTGGTTCTGCTACCGACGTTCATGTCGGTTACGAAGGTTCCAACTGGTACGTGCAGGGAGGACCTGCTGTGCTGGCACCTGATGCAGAAGACGGTGATGTTGAACTGTCTGGTAAAGCAGGCGGTTCTTATCCCCTGTCCGACAAGCTGTCGGTCTACGGTGAGTTCTCTTTCCTGACTGGAGACGAGACTAACTACGGCACCAAGGTGGGTGCTAAGTATAACTTCTGATTTACAGACAGCCCGCCACTGGATGTGAGCCTTGGGCGGGCTTCATTAAAGTGCTCAAATACATACCCTTGTAAACAACAAACCCGCACTTTTAATGACCGCTGTACTTCAACAACAACAGAGGTCTACCTGGGATGAGTTTTGCTCCTGGGTAACCTCTACTAACAATCGACTTTATGTTGGCTGGTTTGGTATCCTTATGATTCCTTGCCTGCTGGCTGCCACAATTTGTTTTGTAACTGCATTTATTGCCGCACCCCCTGTAGACATCGATGGAATCAGAGAACCAGTCGCAGGATCCCTCCTGTATGGAAACAACAT
>WTIV01000036.1 GCA_011525095.1 Methanobacteriota archaeon | reverse complement strand
TGGATGAAATCGGTGGCGCTACTGGCGCATACCGCTACGACCACGACAACGATGGTATCTGGGACAGCACAGACACCGACGACGATAACGACGGTCTGTCTGACTGGTTCGAAGCGAACGACGGTAACAGCCTAACAGGTCAATTCGACCACGATAACGACGGTATTGAAGACCACGTAGACGACGATGACGACAACGACGGAATCATCGACATCTTCGAAGTTTGAAATCGCTGAAGTTGCTTAGGTAGTTGTTGTACACCCGTTCGAACTAGTTCGGGTCAGCTGATTTCATCGGGGGTTCGCCCCCGGTGGAATCTCCCTACTTTCCTTACATTTCTCGTAACACTTTGCGAGTTGATACTCTAACTCCTGCGTGATACCATTTTGCACATCCGCGTAGCGCGATTGATATACTCGGCGTCAGTCACAAAATGATTCCGGAGTGGTAACTATGCTCTCAAAAAGACAGTTCGCACAGAAGATTGAGAATAGGCGCAAATCTACGCTATCAGTAGGTATTGTGTTCTTGATGATTACAAGCACTTGGCTAGGATTGATTTCCACTCTAAACCAAGACTATGAAATTGAGACAAAGTTGGTAGACGCAGACCCACTCAAATTGAGTGAAGCACAGTCGACTGACCAAGGCGGTCAAGGCGAGTGGAATGGC
Source organism: Methanobacteriota archaeon (assembly GCA_011525095.1). Lineage (GTDB taxonomy): Archaea > Thermoplasmatota > Poseidoniia > Poseidoniales > Poseidoniaceae > MGIIa-K1. The sequence goes on along the minus strand of WTIV01000036.1, from coordinate 4,076 downwards.
GGTATGCCAGCTCAGTATGGTCTTCAGATGCACGATGCACTCTGGGACATGACGTGGGCAGATTCCACTGCAATGTATGGTCAAATCGATGACATCTCTGCATTGACTCTTACTGCAGACTACGGCTACATGCTTGAGGAATCATCTGCAGATGACCACGACAACGACGGAATTGATGACTTGAACGATCTTGACGACGACAACGACGGAATCTACGATTTGTTGGAGAGATTTGACGGCTGCTTCGGAACAGACCCCTACGACCACGACAATGACGGAATTCAAGACCACCTTGATTGGGACGACGACAACGACGGAATTCTAGAAGGACCAATCGATTACGATGCGCTTGAGGCCCAAGGATTAGACCCTAGAAACGTCTCAATGCACAGGTTCGTTGAACCTACAACAATCCACCCATTGACTGGACAACCTGTTGGAATCGCTTACCGTGCAGACCAGCAACCATTCGACCACGACAACGATGGCGTGACAGATGAAGACTCCGACGGGTCAGGAGCTGGTCGCTATGACGAAGACGACGACAATGATGGCCGTATTGACCAATTCAAGTGGCCTTGTGACTTCGACAACGACGGTGCACAGGACTACTTCGATGACGACGATGACAATGATGGAGTTGTCGACTGGATCGACTCCGAGCCTTACAATGCAGACGTATCTTCTGCTATGAGCTCAAGTGGCAACCTTTACGCAACTCCAACAACATGGAACTTCAACCAATACAGAACCTACTCCGCAGGAGTTAACTTTGTTGACCTAGAAGCTGCGAAGGTAGATGCCAACGATGACTTTGATTTCGCAGGCGGAGAGAACGGCGACGGTGCAGCGGGAACACCTGCTTTCACCACAATTTTTGATGGAGACCTTGATGGTGATGGAATACCGAACTTCCTTGACCCAGACAATGACAACGACAAGTTGCCAGACAGTTCAGATACCGACGATGATAACGACGGAATTCTTGACATGTATGACCCAGATGACGATAACGATGGAATCCCAGATGTTTGTTGGAACATAGACATTAACGGCGATGGCCTAAACGATTACACACTTCTCAATTCATCGCCTTACCAAACACCAGGCGCTGATACCGATAGCACTCCGGGACACGATTGTGAAATTGATTATGACTCGGATTTAGACGATGACAGGTTCCGACCGTTCGACCAGAATTACAACGGAATTTGGGACTGGTTGGACCCAGACATGGGAGGCACACCAACTCCTGACGATGCAGTTCAGACTCAATTGGTTGCAACAGACTTTGCATACGATATTGACAACGACCAAATCGAGAACGAGAACGACACCTACCCTCTAACTCCAAACTCTGAGGCTTGGATTGCTACGTGCATGTCTCCAGCAAATCCAAACCCACAAAACCCAGACCCAAGATGTCTGACTGAGAGGGCATCTTACTCACAATTCAACGATTGGGATGGCGATGGAATCTCCAACTGGGATGACATCGACGATGACGGAGATGGAATCATCGACATAATCGACATCGATTGGGATTGTGACTTAGATAACGATGCAGTATTCCACTCCATCAACGGTTCCTTGTACAGAGATGACGGGCCAAACGACGTTGACTCAGACATTGATGGCGACGGGTTATCCAATGACATCGATTGGGACGACGATAACGATGGTCTAAACGACCTATACGACCCAGACGACGGTAACTGTGGCCTTGTTGACTATGATGGAACCGACGCATTCGCAACTCCGTACTATCCTCTTGGTGACGGAGCGGACTTAGATGGAAGCGGCGACAGTCAAGATTACTCTGACAACACAGACAACTACTGGGCTCTAGTTTGGGGAGCAAACCCATTCGCTGACGTTGTTCTGAACTACAACGGATTCGATGCAACTACCAACCCGCCAACCGGTGGCGATGTCCCTGAGTTCTACTGGTTCATGTTTACTCGCTGGTCTTCTTACAATGGTGCTAACGAGTGGGATATCGATGCTGACGGCGACTCTCTAATCAACGGACTTGACACCGATCAAGACGCAGACGGTATGCCAGATTGGTGGGACCAAGACGAAGGAAACGACGGTCTAATGGACGTTAACGACCTGAAGATGGGTGGTACAATGAACCTGACACAGTGTGGTATGACCGTAGGGCAACTTGGCTCAGGTTTCACTTGTGGATATGCATACGCTATCGCTTACCACATGCCACTAACTGGAACTAACGCCAACTTCGGTTCTCCTTACTCAACAAGGCCAGATTGGAACTTTGACCAAGGAAGCGGCGGTAAGGTACAAGGAGGTACAGACCGAACTTGTACTTCTGGAGCACAAGGTGGATGTTACCACTATGATTTCGGTGGAGATGGAGATGTCGAAAGCGCTCTTTCTTACACACAAATTCAAGACAACAGAGACGCATTCCTAACCTGGATTGGATTAGCTACCGGCGCTTGGCAGTGGAACTTTGACGACACTGCAAATGCTGGAACAATTGGATTCCCTGATGAATTAGGTGCTGACTTGGTAAAGAACTCTGAAGACGGCGACGTAGACGGAGATTTCACCAACAACACAATTGATCTTGACGAAGATTATGATGCAATCTATGATTGGAATGACGTTGACGATGACAATGACGGAATCTGGGATTTCTTCGAGGTCGACACTAACGACGATTTAGATGATGACGCAAACCAAGATTACGGTACAGATTTCTTCGTCGGAACTAACTGTGATGACAAAGACGATGACGGCAACGACCAGGACGTCGATGGCGACGGATGGTTCCAAGCGGTTTGGGACAAGGGTGTCATGACTCAAGGTCTGAAGTCTCCTAAGTTCTATGACGTCGACAACGACAACGACGGTGTACCAGATTCAGAAGATCCTGATGACGATAACAACGGAGTTCTTGATACAGACCAAGAGTTGCTTCCAGGATGTTTCTCCGGTGAAGAGCAATCACCATTCGACCATGACAATGATGGAATTGTTGATTGGGCAGATGATGACTATGATGGTGACGGAATCGCCAACCTTGTCGAAGCACAGGTTTCACTGACTGCACCATTCGACCACGATAACGATGGAACTCGTGATGACATCGATGTCGATGACGACGAAGACGGAATGCATGATGAAGACGAAGTTCTTCTGTGGCCGCTTCGCTTCGATCAAGAATCAACCAACCCATGGGACCACGATGACTTCGGTGGCGGCGTTGGTATTGCAAACCCGAACGACCCTTCCACAGGTCCAGACGCAATCGACAATGACGACGATAACGACTCAAGGGAAGATGCAGACCACGACCACTTGGAAGAAGGCTTCACCTCAGACCCATGTTCAGGCGGTTCAGAATCAAGTGATTGGGACAGAGATAACAACTGTGTCCTAGACGCTGATGATAAAGCACCTACCTATATCACTCTGGATGCTCCAAGTACACTGTGGTTAGATGCACAAACCCCTGCGATTTTCAAAGGCCAAGTTCAGTGGATTAACCCGGTAACTCAGATGCAAGAGGTTGCACCTGGATTGCCAGTTCAAGTTCACGTCGAGTGGACAGGAAACAATACTACAGCAATCGAAACCGTTGACGTCATTACAAATTCATTTGGAAACTTTACCGTAGGTCAGTTCCTATTCCCAGAGGATTTAGTTGTAGGTGATAACCAGACTTACAGAGTCTATGCTGAGGTTACAGAGATGTTTGCATTCAACGGTAACCGCTCGCAATCTTACACTGTAGGAGCAGAGGCGAACATGACAGTGGACTATTCCGCTTGGACATATTTCAGAAGTGATGAACAACCGTTCTGGCTCGACTTCAAGGCCCACTATGACGCGGACTGGACTCGTGGATTGTATGATAACAGAATCGTCCACTCTCCGATCAGTTTCGAAATCACTGGCGGACTATTCGGAAACAGAACAAACCCATCCAACTTCTCTGGATTCAATAACGATGGATACAGAACCGATAGCGATGGTTGGGCATCTCTGACATTCGTACAGAACTTAGGTGCTAACGGTACATGGAAGCAGGTACAATGGAATTC
>WTIV01000045.1 GCA_011525095.1 Methanobacteriota archaeon | reverse complement strand
CTAAACCGATTCCCAGCGTTGCGAAAAAGAATGCAGGCCTTGCGACTTGAATCATTCTGTCTTTGATTCCTTTCGAACTCGTTAGCAGTGAAGAGATTGCAATACAGGACAACACGATGCACAATGAATAAGCAAGGAAAATCAAAGGTGGATGTATGACCATCAAATCGGTTTGCAGGAGTTCATTTAGGCCAGGACCGTTACCTTCTGATGGCTTGAACGGTTTCAAAATCCACGCGACTAATAGAAGAGTTAGAGCAAATCCATTCATCAGTCGAAGGCGCAGTAACTGGGTTTCCTCAGATTCTGATTTGAGTGGGTTTCTCCAAATTATTGAGAGAAGAGCCATCCATGCAACCCAGAGCAAGATTGGTCCTTCTCTTGCAGCCCACGTTGCTGCGAATCTGTATCTTAGGGGTAGTTCTTCTCCGCCATACCATGCAACTAGATGAATGAGGTCATAATCCATCGTGAACATGAATGCTAGAATTAGGAAAGGCATAGCAAGAATCCAAGTTAGTTTAGCATCTGGCCTGTAGGTGATGTATGCTGCAACGAAAACAGCGAATGGCATCAACAAAGATTCCATTTACTCACCAGCCAAAATGCTTAGCCCTCGAATATCCGAATGATAACAAGACGCTGATCACGCCTTTGGTGTATAGCACTGGATGTTTTACTAGAATTTTCAAACCAATCCAGAGCTTATCTAGAACCGACATAGAACCCAACTCCTCTGGCAAACAACGTGCCATGTTGGATAATTCCTTGTCGCTCAAATCATATAGGGATGTTTTTCCCTTCAGGATCTTATGATATGGAGGGAAGCGTTTCTTCCATGCATCGACATAGGCCAGCATGCGCTTGTTGGATAAATCACCCTCAGAGATTGCTGCAGCAATTGTTTGTGCGGCTTGCCTACCGGACCAAAGCGCGAGGTGAGAACCACCTTCGAAAAGCGGCGAAGTAAATCCAGCAGCATCTCCAACCAAAATTAGTCCGTCTCCGGTTGTAATCTCACGAGGGCCGGAAATTGGAATAGTGCCTCCAAACGGCCTTGGCTTGATTCCTGGCTTTCTCCATTCTGGGTTTTGTATTCCTTTGCCCTTGAGGTACGTATCCTCGACGAACTTGTCTAGATATTTGATTGCGCCTTTCTTGTCGGTTGTAACCAACCCAACGTTAGCACGACCGCCTTTCTTTGGAATCATCCATACATATCCATGAGGAGAATATTCAGGCCACAAGTAGAAGTCAAGATATCCATCATTGTCGACCTCGGTCATCTCATACTGGAAGCCAGCAATGACCTCAACTTCCGTTCCCATATCCAGCAATTTTGTCGCTGCACCTGCAACTCCAGAAGCGTCAATCACCGCTTTACATTCAATTGGAAATTCATTTCCTTTGCCATCAATTTTCCAATTGGTAAATTCATTTTTGCTATTGTAAATTCTTTCCATTGAAGTTACCTTGTGCCCAAGGTGTAAACTCGCACCTTTTTTGACAGCTTCATCACACAACCATTGTTCGAACTTATGCTTCTCGAGAACGTACCCTTTCTCTGTCAAAAGTTTCGCCGTACCATCTGGGAAAATCACTCTGATGCCTTTGCAATCGAGAGCGATTACGTCTTCGGGAAGTTCGAGATCAAGATTGTCAACAGCCATCTGAGATAGACACTCGCCGCAGTGAACAGGCACCCCAACTTCGGGGTCAGCCTCAACAATCATTGTGCTGAGACCAGCACGAGCGGAGTGAAGTGCGGCTGAACCGCCCCCGGGACCAGCCCCGATAACCAATACGTCGCAAGTCGCCATGCCTCCCCGAAGGGGAGGCGGGACTTGAATGAGTCGGAAGAGAACAAGTATTCATGAATGGGTTGTCCTAGCAGTAGCATGGCCTGGCGTAATTCTACTCGTTGGCTTGCCCATCTCGAAGAAAAGGGCGAGTTGCTACGCATATCAGAGCCTGTTGACGTTGAATTAGAGGCAGGTGCAATCGCAGATAGGCTAGTCAAAACAAATGGTCCAGCAGTGCTGTTTGAGAAGCCGCGATTACCAAACGGCGAGATTAGCGAAATTCCACTTGCAATGAACTTGTTTGGCTCCCACGATAGGACGCTCAGAGCACTTGGTGCGGCTCATCCAACAGAAGTTGGAGACAGGCTTGTTGCCCTGATGAAGCCAGACATTGGAAGGATCGTCAAGAAACCTTGGACTGGTTTGCCACTCGCCCGGGACGCAATCTCAATGCCACCAAAAAAGGTGAGAAAAGGTTCTTGCCAAAGGGTCAAGATGGATTTAGATGTAACAAAACTCCCAATTCCAAAGACCTGGCCAATGGATGGTGGACGATACATTACCCTGCCACTCGTTGTTACCAAAGACCCTAATTCTGGCGAACACAATCTTGGTATGTACAGAGGCCAAGTATTCGGTCCAAAAGAAGTAGGATTGCACTGGCAAATCCACAAGCACGGTGCAGACCATGCAGCTGCCTGGCCTGATGGAAAAATGCCGGTTGCAATTTGCATTGGTGGACCTCCAGAATTAATCTTCTCAGCAATCGCCCCACTGCCTGATAATCTCGAAGAGTACATGTTCGCTGGATTCCTAGGAAAGAGACGGCTACGAATCACAAAAGCGCTCACTCAAGATATTCTAGTTCCTGCTGATGCAGACGTGGTAATCGAAGGGTGGGTGGATGCAACTCAAACACGAACTGAGGGGCCGTTTGGAGACCACTTTGGATTCTACTCGCTAACAGGCCAGTATCCTGTGCTGAATGTAACTGCGATAACCAGAAGAAAAAACGCAGTTCTAGCTGCCACAATTGTGGGTCAACCACCGATGGAAGATGGTTATCTTGGAGAGGCAATAGGCAAACAATTCCGCCCAATCCTATCCTTCCAACACAGGGACGTGTTGGATCTGCACTTACCATTGGAAACTGGTTTCCATAATCTAGCGATTGTCAAGAGTAAGCAGAGATATCCTCGTCAAGCAAGGAAAACCTGTCTCGGCCTTTTGGGCGCAGGACAAATGATGTTCCTCAAAATCCTAATCGCTACCGACGATAAGCCGAGTGACCTTGAAGCACTGCTAGATGCTCTGAACAATCGGGTTGACCCGAGAACTGACATTACCATAATTGACGGAATGGTAAGTGACTCGCTTGAACCAGCATCAACCTATGAGAATGTACATTCCAAAGTTATCATTGATGCAACCAAACTTGTTCCCGCTGACCCTAGGAGCGGAGAGCCCCTGGAAGGATCTCCTGTTGAGGAAGCACCAGCTTGGCGAAAGGGAGAGGAAGAACCCCCTGGAATAACCGACGCGCTGTTGAAAGAAATCTCAGAATTAGATGATGTCGAGGACTGCTTGTTGATGAGAAATTCAATGCTAGTAGTAACTGTTGACATCCCAGGAAAACCTCAGCCAAGAACCGGTATGGACTGGCCTGATGAGGATGCTGCAAGAGCGCAGCGAGAGAAAATTTCTCAATTGCGAAATTCAATTTGGCAATTGGATTCAAAAAATGAACTTCGATGGCTTTTCGTCACAGATAACGACATGAACTTACACGGCGAAGGAGCGATGAGAAGACTACTATGGCAACTAACTTCACGCTTTGCTGTTGAGCGTGATTTCATCGTTGAAGACGGCAGAATTTTCTGGGACGCAACTACTCCAATTCCATCCAATGAGGGACCAACTCCGGTTCGCAGATGGCCCGCAATTACAATGCATGATCCTGAGACTCTGGCTGCGATAGATAGATTTGACCTACCACCATGGCCAGACAACTTGGTGATGTGAATGGACCTCAAGCAAATCGCATCATTCGTAAAAATCGAACACACTCTGTTCAGCCTACCCTTTGTCTTCATTGGAGCATTAATGGCTGGCGACCCAACATATGCTCAGTACTTCTGGATACTCATTGCAGCGGTTGGAGCGCGTGGATTGGCTATGGGGTTGAACCGCATTATCGATAGGAATATCGATGCTGCAAATCCTAGAACTGCGAACCGCCATTTAGCATCAGGAAGCATGTCTCTCAAGACTGCATGGATTCTTTGTGGCATTTTCCTCGGAATGCTAGTGCTCGGAGCAGGAATGCTAAACCCGCTTTGCTTGTATCTCTCACCGATCCCTGTAATCGCATTCGTGGTTTATCCATACCTCAAGCGATTTACGTGGCTTTGCCATTGGTGGCTTGGAGGTTGCCTTGCACTCGCTCCAGCGGGTGCTTGGGTTGCGATAACCGGAGAGATTTCCTCGAATTCTTGGTACCCTGACTTGTTGTACGTTTCACTAGGAGTTCTGATTTGGATTGCAGCATTTGACTTAGGGTATGCTCAGATGGATGTTGAAAGTGACAAGAAGAATGGAGTGAAATCTTTCCCGGCTACTTTCACGCCACCAGTAACCATGGCAGCTATGTTGGTTTCAATGCCGCTTTGGGCAGTTGCCTTCTCGATAGTCTCTCCAGCGGGGACTCTGATTTCTCTCGGCTTTGTGACAACCGTGTTAGTGGCTGCAGGAAATAACTTCCAAGATTGGTGGTTTAGGGCTCATGCATCCACTGGATGGATACTATTACTTGCGATGCAACTTTGATAGAGTGGCATGGTTCGCAGTGATTCATGAATCCGATAGTAAGGTCATTGCTAGAATTCAATCAAGCATTCGAAATACCAAAGTTAGACCAGCCAGGACTCGGCCCTGAAGAATTGATTGAGT
>WTIV01000107.1:7821-19546 GCA_011525095.1 Methanobacteriota archaeon | reverse complement strand
ATGCTACAGCCTTTAGGCTGCACCTAGAAAACTAGAGGGAAACACAATGTCGACACAAAACGACGAAAAAATTGGAGCAACCAATCCAATGCTCGGGATGCTTATTGCACCCCTAGCAATTTTGGTTGCAATATTGGCTGACTTTGGCCTAGACTTCGGTCTAGTCCTTGATGTAGAAGGAATGGAACCATTTGCCGCAGTTGCAATTGCAGCGGTTCTCGCAATGGCACCTCGTGTCATGAAAGAAAACAACATCATTCAACAAGGCGCAGCACTTTCCCTCGTCACCCTTGTTGTATCACTGATTCTAGCAGAAGGGGTGGCTATGTTCACCGATTCAAACTTCCTAGGTTTGACCTTCTTCATTGTGATGTTCGGCGGATATATGCTTGATTCCAACGGACGTCATGAGTGGAACACAGTCCTCGTGTTCTCTTTCACAGGACTTTGGGCTGCAATGATTGCAGCTGGTAATTTCGCTGACAACCAAACCAAGTTGTTCACCCTTGATGGCCAAGAGTACATCAGGACTTCAGCTTGGCAGGAAGCAATTGGATTCGTGTTCTTCAACACACTTGCAATCTTCGTCATACTTGGATTATTGGCAGCAGTACTGCTACGCGGTGTTCTAACGCCTGCAACAGACAAGGGATGGTTTGGATACATCAAGTCACACGATGGTGGATGGAATAAAGCAACTCTTCCACTTCAGGTCGCTCTGGCAGTTTGGGCAGCAACTCACATTGCTATCATGTACTACTTCAACACATTAGGCGACCTTGACATCCTAGCAATTTGGTCCGAAGAAAACTATCACGGATACATTGGATTTTGGCCTGCTGCTCTTACCGGAGTTGTAGCTCTTACCTGTGCATGGATGTGTGCAGAGCGATGGTTTACCCGTGCAATCTTTATTGGTTCAATGTGGACTCTGTACGTCGTTTCTTCACTGTTCGAATCCGGACACTGGTCTAATGACAACTTGTCTGGAACATGGGCTGTTTGGATTTGGTTCGGAATTACCTTCTTCATTGGCGTTCTAATCTACTGGTTTGCAACACACGAAGACTACGGTGGTTGGATGAATAGAGAACTTCACGAGCCTAGCCAGGCTAGAGTATTCTGGTCAAACCACTGGGCAGGAATCATGACATTCATGGCTTTCCTTGTCGCACTTGCAATCAGAGTTCAGTGGTACTTTGTACCTTCAATGAATTCCGCAGGACTAGAATCATGGGACCTTACTGGAGGTTCTGACCCATGGTACATGAAGAGAGTAGTGGACTACGTTATCGCAGAAAATGCTCACTTGATTTTCGATGCAGACAGAAACTACCCGGTCGGAGGAATCAATCCTCGACCGCCATTGTTCTCTTGGTCAATGGCACTTGGTGCTATGCTTCTTACAAACCTAGGATTGTCCTCGGATGAATCCGTGTGGTATGCAATGCTTGCACTACCTGCGATCTTCGGTGCACTAATCGTATTCCCAATGGCAGCAATTGCAAAGGACCATTTCGGGAAGGGTGCAGGAGTAATCGCAGCATGGTTAATCGCATTCATGCCAACACACGTTCAGAAGTCAACATGGGCTATGGCTGACCACGATTCGTATGTCCTTCTCTTCTTGACTGCAGCGTTTATGTTCTATCTACGTGCAGTCAAAGCAGGTGGAGATGAAAGGCTTTCAAGGCACACAAATGCATCTCCTTCTGGAATAATCAAGGCTATGGCTGAGGTTCTCAAGCAGCGCAGAAAAGCTTCTGCAAATGCAATTGCTGCAGGTGTATGTTTCAGCATCGTAGCACTTGGATGGAAAGGATTCGTATACGGTCCAGCAATCATATTCCTTGCTTACTTCATTCAAGTCGCAATGAACATGTTCAGAAGAAAGGACAGCACAATTCTGTCTGCTCTAAACATTATGATGCTCGGAACAATTTACGTAATGGTACTGCCATTCTATGCTCACCCACAACTGAACCTTGTTCTGAACAGTACCGGTTTAACTCCACTTCTGTTCGTTACTTTGTTCACAGTGGCCATCGCATGGATCACAACAGGATTCAGAGACAAGCCATGGCTACTCGTATTGGGCTCCCTATTCACAGGAGGTCTTGTGTTCGGTGTGGTTCTATACTTACTACAAATCACCGACCAGTCCAACGCTTGGAATATTTTGACCACAGGTTCAGGATACTTCACAAAGAACAAGATTTTTGGAACAATTGCTGAAGCAAGCGCACCTAGTAGAGGTCAACTATTCGCATCCTTTGGACCGATTGTATTCGTACTTGCGATCGTCATGGGAATTATCGCTCTATGGGATGGAATCGTGAAGAAGAGCCAGACAAAACTCGTTCTAGGAATGTGGGTCATAGTCGCAGCTTACATGGCATGGTCCGCAGGAAGATTCCTGTTCAACGCTGCACCTGCAATGGCAATTATGGGTGCCTGGGGAATCGTAACACTCTGGGGTGCAAGCGGTGCTAGTAACATGGCTCGCTCTTGGAGACGCATGGGAATCAGAACACCAGGTGAAAGAATCTCCAATGCTAGGAAGGCTGTTTGGAGAACACCACAATTCAGTGCAATCGGTTTGGTTCTAATTATGCTGATTGGACAGCATGCGACATACGGTATTGACGCCGCTATGCCTGGTTCTTCTCGACATGAGGCAGAAATGGATGAAACAATCTACAACATTGCTCCTGATATCCTAAGATGGAACGACTTTGGTTTCTCTGTCCTAGACGATAGTGCATACGATGAGAATTCTCGATGGTACCTTGGATCATTTGGTTCAGGTTACAACGACCGTGGTTGGAACTTGGCATACGACTGGCTAAAGAATCAAGATACGGATGAACCATATTCTGACCGACCAGCGTTTGTATCTTGGTGGGATTATGGTTTCCAAGCTCTAGAAACCGGTGATCACCCGTCCGTTTCTGATAACTTCCAGTCAGGTATACCTTCGAGTGGTAACATGCTACTTGCAAGAAGCCAAGATGACCTAGTTGCTATGTTCATTTGGAGATTGTCGAATGCTGACCTTGCATACAATGAGGCAAGAACAGGAGAAGCAGTACACACTGCTTCATTCCTAAGCACACTTTCAAGACATTTGACCGACGATCAAAAATCTGAATTTGTCACAATCGAGACAAATATGGATGCTGAAGGAATCGAAGACCGTTCATTCAAGGTCACACAGGTCAACGGCGATGTAGTAATGGCTGAAGGTAAGTTGATTGAAGATGGTGTATTTGGCAATGATGTTAACACATACTACATGGTATTCGAAGACGGTGAAGCAGTACCTTGTCCTACATCTGCAGATTGTGTAGGCGACTACGCATTTGCAAACGAGGGAGAAGCACAACCAGTATTCAACAACAACATTCGTGCCGCCTCAGACACAGAAGCTAACACAACCCACTACATTTTCGGCGACTATTGGTATACCGCTGATTTGGTAGAGGAATACGACTCTGTCAGCACAAACATTCACCGTAAGAACGCTGGAATTGCTCTAGTTACGCAGATGCTAACTTCTGCGTTGGATAGCGAAGAGATTCACGCACTGTACACCGACTTATCGAATAACGCAGTTTACACTGTCCAAGATTACGAAGGTGCACCAGGTGAAACAATCACTCGCAACCACGAAATCAGGTACTTCGCTGTGGACAACAGGCTGTACCCAAGGGCAGGGTTGTACAGTTCAGAATACAGCGGCGGTAGCCCAACCGGAATTTTCGGAGCACCGACTATTCTGTCTGGACAAGACTTCGGCACCTTCATGGATGAGGTCTACATGACTACTCGTGGACAATTCAATGATGAAATGACAAGAGAAGAATTCGATGAAGAAATGCGAAAGGACGTTCTAAATCAACAGTCCGGGGCAACATTTGACCCACTAAGCCTAGTTGACATTAGAATCGATCACACGCCTGCATTCTTTGATACAATGCTTGCACGTGCATACGTAGGATATGGCGCGTCCTCTCTTGGATTCGCTACAACAGAACAACCAGGACAACACTTCGGTCAGTCTGGTACTCCTAATTCCATAATGACAAATGCAGTTCCACTGCCTGGTGCAATGATGAACCACTTTGTAATTGCAAACTGGTACAATGCAGAAGACCCTGATGATATGTTGGGTGCTGCAAACACACTAGTCAAGATTCTGAAGTACTACCCTGGTGTTGAAGTTGGAGGTACAGTCAGTATGTCAGATGATGGAACACCTCTATCAAACGTCAGAATTCTAATAGAGAGAGATGCATTCTCCGGTGAAGATGAAACTGACCTAGACGAGGATACTTACTGGGTTCCAATCGGTTACACAGATGCTGATGAAAACGGCGAGTGGTCATACACCGTGCCTGCTGGAAAGATTAGAGTTTCAGCATACGCTGGTGTATTCGATGATGCAGAAGCAAAGGATACAATCCAGACTGGCGAATACGCTGCTGGTTTGGGCGACTTGACTGTTAACACGAACGATAACCGTGAAACCAACTTGATTACTGCTTTGCTTGGTAAGGTTGCAAACATGTCTTGGATGGGTGAAGTGACACAAAACATCACAGGAGCACAAGCCGACCAAGAAGAAGGTGCTTCTATCGACACAGACTTTGACATTGCAGTCGATTCAAGTGGAGTGTCAGGTACAGTAACTTGGACAGGACACGAGTCCTTCGAAGGTGACGCACTAGACGGAATGGACTTTATCCTACGAAATGTGTGGGGCATGTCCACAAATTACTCTGTCTCAACAACAAGCGGTTCTTTCACAACCGACGCCGGTGATTCAAGAATTATTCAAGGAACTGGTGAGGTTACCTTCACTGAGAACGGAACTTTCGATACTCAAGGCAACACAGGAATCGTTTACGGATTTACTGGAAACTACACTCGTAACGTCCTAGATGGCCGCTCATACACTGCTAACGCAACATTTACCGGTGCAGGTTCAATTGTCGCGGAATGGATCGATTATGACGCTCCAGCATGTGTCGAGGAGATAGTGGGCAACGAAACAATAGAATCTCTACCTACCTTTGAAGAAACAGTAGATGATGAAACAGTTAACTCAACCCACACCGCCTGTTTGACCTCAGAAGCAGATACTTACCTATTCGAGGGTACAGTCGATGCAAACGGTAGAATGACCGCTGATGGAGAAGTAATCGTCGTCAAGTTCCTTGATGGAGAAACATTCGAGGGTACTGGCGTTTACGAAGGAATTGGAACCGTCAATGGTACAGGTTTATTCATCGGTGAGGGAACGTTCTCTGGACCAATGGTAGCACCAGGTTCATTCTACAAGACTGGATTAATGCCCGGAACATACAACATGATTGCGATGATGGAAAACGGTAGAGAGATACTGCTTCCTGATCCAGTCGAGGTAGGTGTTGAACCTACGACTGATTTGGAGATGAAGATGCCAGGTTCAATTTTCGCAGACACATTGTTTGCTGATTACTTCACAAATGGTGACCCAACACCACTTCCGAATGAGACTATCGAACTAGTCGACTTTGGATTGGAAGAAGGGTCAGAACCGGTATTGATTGAAACGGATGAAGACGGTAACTTCAGCTATGGCCCACTTGCCACTGGCGACTATCAATGGAGAGTTGACATTGATAATGACGGATGGTATGAAGTCGAGCAAAACTTCAGTGTAGGTCTCGATTCTCAGAACATAACTCTAGCAGTTTCTGTTCCTACAATGCGTGACGTAACTATTCAGTTGAATGACGGTGGCTCTGGTCTAGACCTGTCTAACAGAACATTGACTTTCTCTAGTTCCTTGGGAACAGACCTTAACGATATCACTTTGACTGCCCAATCAGACGAAACTGGACTCGTTCATGCAGAGGTATTCATGGGTGACTGGGTCATTTCAGATGAAACTGATGATAACTTCGTATTATGGCATGAAGTGGAAGTTACTACAGAAGATGTTGAATTGGATTTGACTTACGCAGTCAGCGCTTGGGTTAATGGAACAGTGTGGGCTATTCCTGGCCTTGCGGACCTAATGCAAGATCCTCAATACAACACTCCTTCAGATATCCCGATGGAAATGAGAGAGCCTGCGGGCAACGTGAATGTTGAAGCACGCTCTGGTAAAATCATCTTTGAGACTACTACTGACGAACAAAACGGAACATACTCCATAAGAATGCCAGCAGGCGTCGAGTTCCACATTAATGTGCAAAGCTTTGCTGGATTGACAAGTAATGTTTTGACAGCAGGTATGCTCGTTACAGACGCATCCCAAGATGTCGATAGAGATCTGATTCTACAAGATTCCAACACCCTACAAGGAACTGTATGGCTGAGAGATTCACCAATTAACGGATCTGGAATTACTTGGGGAGACGGTATCACAGGAGCGAGCGGTGCGGAAATTATCGCAACCGATGAAAACGGACTTGAGTGGAGAGATGAGATAGACGATGCTGGAAACTTCTTGATGTACCTCACAAATGGAACATACACGATTTCTGCATCTAACTCAGCCATGAATGTTGAGCCAATCTCCGCAACAACCGAGAACGAAACTAACAGAGTTGAAGTTGTTGCAACCCCTGATAATGTTTCAGTTACATTCAGGATATTCTTGGATACAAATGATGACCTTTCATGGGAAAACGGTACTGCAGTATCACCTACATTCAATATCACTTCAATCAATGATTTCGGTATTGACGTTGAAGTTACTGAAGAGATGTATGACGCAAATACTGGTGAGTTAACAGTTGATTTGTCCGTTGGCGCCTACATCATCACCATGATAGAAGATGACCCTAGAGACGAGAATGCCAGTGATTTCAGGAAGTTTTCATTGGATCTCCCATCTCTAGATATTGGACTAGCACCATCTGGAGACCCAGTTGATATTGCAATCACGCCAGAATATCTTGTTGCAGGCACTGTGCTGATGGAAAGTGGCTTCCCACTTGAGAATTCAACAGTATGGTTGAGAAACGAAGCAGGTGATGACTTCTATCCACTAGCAACCGATGAAAACGGTACGTTCGCTGAATACATCGCTGCAGGCGAGTGGTTTGTAGAAGTTTCAGATTACATTGCAGACAGCAATGAGACTGAAATCTTCAGAGATGTACTAGTAATCGATGGAGCAATCACCGATCTGGACTGGAAGACTAAGACTGCATTGAACGTTACAATGCAGCTGAGAGAATCACTAACAGAATCAAACATTACAGCTACTAGAATTACCGCTGTAAGCCTCGATGGCTTGGGTAATGTAAGCCTAGGTCCTTCTGACAATGAAGGAATAATCAATGAAGTTTTGATGCCAGGTAACTGGACACTGATGCTAAACAGAACGGATACTCTTGAGATGTGGTCTCTGGATGTCGGTATCTACAACTCAGCTGACACAGTAGTCGGTACCACATGGGATGCAGGTACTGTTTACGTAGACAAGCACGTTCTAGTTGGTGGAAAGATCTTCTGGGACCTAAATGATGATGATATTCCAAACTCTGGTGAAGGAATCGAATCTGTCAATGTTTCAATCAGTTCAGAGAGTGGATTCTCAGAAGATGTAATGACCGATGAAGAGGGAACCTGGAAACTATTCGTCCCAATTCGTGAAAATTACACAGTAGTGGCCGAGAAGTCTGGATTCGATACAGTGACTTACGAAGATGGAAACTCATCCTTCTACGTTGTCAACGACACACACGAAAGCCGAGACTTCGAGATGAGTGCAGGACTTGTTGAAGTATCAGGGAACGTAACAGACATTCTCGGAGATAGCGACAGGCTTTCCGGTGCAACCATCACACTTTACCCAGCTAGTGGAATTGTAAGAGACCCTTACTATCTACCATTGGACTCGGCAACTTATGAGGACGAAACCCTTTCATGGTCTGCCCAGATTCAACCAGGAAACTGGATTGTTGTGGTTGAAGGAACCGATGTCGATGAGAACGGTGGTGGAATTGCAATTGGATTGCTAGAGGCCTCTGTCCAAGACGGTGCAACTCTTGACCTTGTAATGGAGAAGGGTGGATTGATTTCAATCTCTACAACATGGCTAACAATTGATAGTGATGAATTCCATGCTGGAGATGTTGCTGATGGAGTCGACGTCGAAATAGACCTCGGTGACGGCGTTGCATGGGAAGTTCCATTTGACTCAAATGGTGAAATCGAAATGATTCTACCAGCAGGTAGCATTTCATTCGACAGTGAATTCGAATCAATTCAGCACGACCTAGACCTAGTAATGGAATACAATGCCGGATTGACTGTAGATGTAATCCAAGATACTGCTGAGGACCGCTTGCTAGAGTTCACACGCCGTGTCAACTCAGACCTTGTAGTCGAGATTATCTCGGTTGATGCAGAAACAGCAGACTTTGACGAATCTGATTTAACAGAATTAACTGCTAAGGAAGACGGTAATGGTTACAAGGTAATCACAATGAAGTTGGGCCTCACTTACGAAGGAACAGAGATCTCTGATACTTTCACTGCATCCGGTTCAACAAGTGTAACACAGGATGCTGAGTTCTGGATTATCGAGTACAAGAACTCAACAGGCGAATGGACCGAAGCAATGGACATAGCAATGGGCATTGGAATGAACAACTCTGATACAAGTCAACTATTGTACACCGAAGTCGATGTTAGGGTAACTCTACCTCTAAAGAATCAGTCCCAGACCTATGACGATGGGCATGCTGTGAACATGAGATTTACTGCAGACGCTGGATCAAGCGAAGCGAGTGCAAGAGTATTCATTCCACAGCAGTACAACATCTCATTCGTCGATGCTCCAGAAAAGATTGGTGTCGGTGTCGGTGATGAGACAATTGTTACACTTAGAATTGTAAACGATGGAAACGGTGACGATACTGTAACAGTCGAATCTCAACTATCTTGTGATGGATGGACTGTCGCACCACCGATTTCTAACGTAACTGTTGCAGCAAATAGTGAGAGAAGTCAATCATTCACAATCTACGCACCTGCAGATGCAGCTGCCGAAGATGAGTGTCCTGTTTCCTTCAAGGCAAATAGCGAGGGAGACTTTGCTGAGCAATCTCAATCAACGACCGCAATTATTTCAGTTGCTAAATTAGTAATCGATGAAGGTGGAGTGGAACCAAGAAATGCTGACGCAAAGGCAAACGCTGATGGACAATTCATCATTCCAATCAGAAACGATGGATTCCTAACAGCAAGTGACGTAATTGTCTACTTAGAAGCGGACGAACTCGGTGACACTGTCTATCCACAACAGCAAGTAACTATCACAGTTCCAGCCAATGGTACTGCATACGCAACATTTGATTATTCTGACCTACCACCTGGTAAGGCCAGATTGAAGGTTACCTTGGATGTAATTGGAACGCCAACACACGTTGAAAGTGCTGAATCGGAAATCATTACCATCACCTTCTCGAACATAGCAGATGAAGATGGTGACTCTGATTGGTTGGTTGTAGTAATTGTTCTTCTAACCGGACTTGTAATGTACGGTGGATACAAGACTGCAAGAAGAGGCTCCTCTGGACGCTTCTGATATTCCGATAGAGATTCTGCCTCCATATCGGAGGCAGAATCCTATTGGTTTCAGACATATATTGAAGCCATTGACGTGGTAGTGATGACCTATGTGGGAGGAGAGAGAACTCGGGAATGTTGAGTTCATTCCCGAACCCTCCGACTATCGGATCTTATCCGCAGCAGACTCGGCAACCATTGGACATCAAGAGGGATGGAGAAGCGAAGTATTGGGTTGGGCGCCAACGCCAGTCCCTGTTGTCTCTAGACCCAAGCGACTGAGACAGCGACTGATTAGTACTGGATTCTTCCTAGTTTTGATTTTAATCATGTGGGCCGTTTGGCGAAGCCAATTGCTTTTCATCGAAATACCCCCGCCGAAATCTGAGTGGGCTTTTGAGGACTCTGGTGCAAGAGAATTACAATCACTGGGCTATACCGGAGATGGGATTCGAGTTTGTATGGTTGACACTGGTATCGATCCAAGTCACTCCGATTTGGAATCAATCGATTTGGTATTCAAGGATTTTATCACAGGCTCTAATCAAATTTCAGACCTAGGGTCTCTCGCTCACGGTACTATGATGGCAGGTATTTTGGCTTCTGATGGATACCTCAAAGGTGTTGCTCCAGGTGTTACTCTTGGTATGGCGGCAGCCCTTGGAGATGATGGAGATGGTGGGAATAGCGGTGACCAGAATGTTGTTGCTAGTGCGATAGAGTGGTGTTGGAAAACATTCCAAGCAAACATCATTTCTTTGTCTTTGGGTGGGGAAAGCGATCCAAATGCAACAACCGATGGCCCTACATCTAACGCTGTCAAGCAAGCGATTGCAAACGGCGTTTACGTTGTTGCAGCAGCCGGAAACGACGGTGGGCCCGATGACGATGGTAGGGTTGCAACTCCTTCAGATGTGCCGGGAGTAATTTCAGTTGGTGCTTTGGACGTTGATGGAAATATTTGGGAAGGCTCTTCTCTGGGTTACACTAGCGTTGAGAATTCTGAACTTTACCAAAATCCAAACAAGAAACCAGAGGTGTCTGCTCCAGGAGTATCAATCGTATCTACTGCATTCGATGATGAATACTATTCCTCAACAGGTACTAGTGATGCTACGGTTTTCGTATCAGGAATTTTAGCTTTGATTTTGGAAGCAGAGCCAGATTTAATCAGTCCAAATGAAGACTGTCTCAGTCAAGTAAAAACAGCGTTGATGGACTCGGCAATTCCACTTGAGGAAGGGATAGAACACGATTCTCGCTGGGGTTATGGAGCGATTGATGGTAAAGCATGGTTGAATCAAATACAATCCTCAGTTGCCTGCTAATATATTCTAAACGATGTACTGAGACGATAATGAGTCATCTTCAATCATGTGATATTTTTTATTGAATTTGATATTTTGTTACTTTATAGTGCTAAAAAAGGTGATATTATTCTCAGTAATTGATACTTTTCAATTGAAATCTATCCCAATGTGTTAAGTCGGTCCAGTATTTGGACGACATGCCGAGGGTGTATCATGTCTGTAAACGTCCAAAAAAGTAAGAGTTTAGGTTTAGTGAGTTTATTCCTAGTTTCCCTGTTTGTAACTATGGTCTCAACTGCACCGTCAGCAATGGCTGTAAATGAGACATCATCAGGAACAATTACTGGTACAGAAACCTGGACTGGAGTCATGAATATGGATGGTGACTTATTGGTCGCAGGCGGTGCGAAATTAATCATCAATGCTGGAACAACAATCAACATACCTGCAGACAAGAACATCAACATCCAAGGTTCTATCTGTGCAGGTGACACTTCCTGCGGAGCATCACAAGCGAGTACAGGTTCTCCTATCCGTTTCATTTGGGGTGCACCGGCAGCACCAGCTCCTAACCAAACTGGCAGATGTTACGTAACAGGTATATTCAATCCAGACATGGCTTGCGGTTCTGGAATATACCTTGATTCTACAATTGACCAGTCACTTACTCGTCTAAACCACGTAACATTAGACGGCGCATACGGAATCCCTGTAGATATTGACGGTCAAGGATCCATCAAGTACGGAGCGATGGTCTTTGATGGTGCAAGTTTGAGTGTAACCAATCCAACCTTCAAGGATATCAACACAACAAACGTTTTGGCAATCAACGGTGCATCGCC